>JALVTJ010000049.1 GCA_027036005.1 Nautiliaceae bacterium | reverse complement strand
AAAGATTTCATTCATCACTAAATTATGATAAACCGATGAGTGTTTATAAAAAAATGTTACATAAAGTAGCTTAATAAATGATAACTAATTCTTCTGAATTATTGTCCTGACATTTAGGGGCATTATAATAACACACCTATTTTTAATCAATATAAAGCATTAATTACCTCTAAAAATTTCTATAAAAAAATTTTTGAATTATCAATAAAAATGATTGCATTAACTAGAATTATACTTGAAGATGTAAATATTGTAAATTCAACTTCTTTACAAAGTCTTCCGAATTTTAATAATGCTTTTGAACTTGGTATAAAAGCAGGTGCAAATGTTGTAATGCCAATTTTTACCCCAAATATACAAAAAGCCAAATATGAGATATATAATTTAAAAAAGTATTTAACTTTTACAGATATTAGCAATAGAATTAAAAAAATAAATTTTATTCCAATTTATAACAAATGGGGAGATCCCTTACACTATTTTAAAAGAACTCGTCAAATCAATTGTATAAATAGAAAAAATGAATTGTTCACGCTAAAAGCCACTATCCCGGAATTTTTATAAGCAATTAATTTATCAAAAAATTCAACTATGGCTTCATATTTATTAAATTAAATCCTAATAATCATAATTATTTAATAAATTTTAGTAATACCTTTAAAATAAACAAATTTTATATTGTATAATTTTATATTGTATAATTAATCTTACAAAAGGAGATTAATGGATATTTTCAAAATAATAAAAAAATTTTTTATACATTATCTTGAAGAAACAATACAAAACATTGAAATAATATCCTCAATTCGCTCCGAAAATGAAATAAATACTATTTTGGAAAATATTGACAACGAAATAATTTTTGCTTTAAATGCTTCTTATAATGAACTTTCAAATCATTATAAAAAAATTGGACAAATTTTATACCAAAATAAAATTTCTCATATTCTTTTGATAAATATATTGGAAAAACTTGAAAATGAAATTATTTATGCCATAAATCACAAAAACATTAATTATAATGAAAATGAATTTTTAACTCGAATTGAAAACATTATACAAAGTATATCCGAAGGATATTTTGAAAATACGATAAAAGATATCATAGAAACGATTAAAAAAGAAAGTATAACTTTTGAAATTGCAATTAATGCTTATAAAATTTGGTATGAAAAATTTTTAAATAATATTTTAAATAATATAAATGATAAAACCATTTTAATATATGAAGAATCTGAATGTTTCAAGTGGATAAATTCTCTTGATTTTAAACTGCTTACAAAAGCTTGCAATATAAATACAAAAACTGAAATTATGCTTATAACAGAAAAAATTTTTGAAATTGCACGAGAAATTATCTTTTACAAAGAAAAAAACGATAATAAAAACGCTTACAATTTTTTAATTTTACTAGATCAAAAAATAAATATTTTAAATAATTTATTAAAAAATATTTCAATAAAATTTATAAATGAAAAAACAAAATATTTTTTTGAATTATTTGCAGATTTAATTCTTTTTAAAAAAGAGTTTACATATTTTTTGATTTTCAGCGTTAAACCTTCTTCTAAAATTATTCATAAAAAAGACATAAATAAAGCTTTTTTAAATATTTTTAAGCTAATAAAACAAAAAGTTACAAGTTTAGAATACGATTTTACAGGAATTATAGACGATATTCATTCAATACATTTTATAATTTCTTATAAAGAAAAAAAACAAATCGATGATATTTTCAATTACATCATCAAAATAATAGAAGAATATAAAAATAAAGAATTGATACTAAATATACCTGAATTCTATTTAAGAGCAACGGATACAGAAATTTTTTCCGGTTTAAATGCCGATACATTAAAAAAAATAGCTTTTATTATGACAAAAGAAATGCTGAATATTCCATATTATCATTTTAAAGAAAACGAATCAAAAACTTTGATAACAAAAGCAAAAAAACTTATAAAAATTAATAATGAAATACAAAAAGCAATTAAAAATAAAAAAATAGATCTTTTTTTTCAACCTATCGTTCATATTTCAAATAATAAAAAAACGCTTGAATATTGCGAAGCATTAAGTAGAATAAATTTTAAAAACGAAAAAATAGACATGCAAAAATTTATAGATTATGTCGTGGAAGAAAACTTTACAGACGATTTTGATAAAATCATTTTTGAAAAACTTACTATATTAACTCCTGAAATTGCAAAATATTTAAATGGAGTAAGTGTAAATATATTTCCTACCTCTTTTTTAAATGCAGATGTGTTAGATTTATTAAGATTAACGCTGGAAAATTTTAAAAAATACAATTTAATATTTATTCTTGAAATCACTGAATATCATCTGTTTGAATATTATGCGATAGTTAAAAAATTAAGAGACGAATATCCTAAAACACTAAAAATTGCAATAGATGATTTTGGAAGTGGTTATTCCTCTTTTTCCACTCTTATAAAACTTTCTAAAAAAAATTTACTAGATATAATTAAAATTGACGGATCTATAACAAAAGAAATTTTAACGGATAAAATAAATTTTGAAATATTAAAAATGTCTTTGGAAATTGTAAAAAAATTAAATAAAAAAGTCATCATTGAATATGTAGAAAACAAACAAATAAAAGAAAAAATCGAAGAAATTACTGATGATTTTTATGCACAAGGCTTTTTATTTTCAAAAGCTTTGCCACTTGAAAAAATAAAAGAGTTAAAATTTTAAGTTCTGTATTCTGCGTTTATTTTTACATAATCATAACTCAAATCACATCCGTAAGCCGTAAATTCTCCATTTCCAATTCCCAAATCGATATATATTTTAAATTCATCCTTTTTCATAATCTCGTGAGCTTTTTTTTCTGTTTTTTCATCAAAAAAAATTTCCCCTTTATCATAAACCGTAACATTTTCAAATGAAATTTTTAATTTTTTCTCATCACATTCTATACCGCTTGCTCCAATGGTTGAAGCAATTCTACCCCAATTAGGATCTTCCCCGAAAATCGCTGTTTTTACAAGAAGAGAATTTGTTAAGTTTTTGGCTGCTATTTTCGCTTCTTTTTTATTTTTTGCCCCTTTTACCACAAAAGCTACCAATTTATTTGCACCCTCCCCGTCTTTTACTATATCAAGGGCAAGCCTTAACATAACTTTTTTCAAAGCTTCTTTGAATGCCTCTTTTTCATACCCGGCTGTTTTGGTGCTCATTAAAAAGACACTGTCGTTTGTAGAAGTATCCCCGTCCACACTTATTGCATTAAAACTCTCTTCAAGATTTTCTTTTAGCAAAAAATCCATCTCTTCTCTTAAAATATCGGCATCCGTTACGATAAAACAGAGCATTGTAGCCATAGCTGGATTTATCATACCCGCACCCTTTGCAACCCCCGCTATTTTAAATTTTCCAAACTCACCTTCAACCTCAAAGGCAATTTCTTTTTTGAAAGAATCTGTTGTCATAATGGATTTTGCAAATTTATCCGAATTTCTCTCAAAAAAATCAAATTTTTCGATTCCGGCTTTGATTTTTTCTTTATCGAGCCTAACACCTATAACCCCGGTCGAGCTCATTATCGGGTTTTTAATTTCTATTTTTTCAGCTAAAAATTGCAAAATTTCCTCTATGTCTTTTATTCCTTTTTCTGCGGTTAAGGCATTTGCATTTTTTGAATTTGCCAAAATAAAATTTGTTTTTGTGATATTTTTTTGCAATACATACTTAATAGGAGCTGCTTGAAATTTGTTTGTAGTAAATGTATAAACGACATCCATTTCCCTATCGCTTCTTATAAACCCTAAATCAAACCCTTCTTTTTTAAACCCAGCATTAACCCCGTCTGCATAAATTCCATCAATTGCACACACTCCGCCATCAATTGGTGTAATTTTAAATTTCATATTTCATATCCTTTTAACAGTCTTAAATGTAATATAGGTATTATAAGTATTATAGGTATTAAAAGTATTAAAGGTATTAAATACCTCTACAACCTTTACAACCTCTATAACCTCTATAATCTTTACTCACTTTCTTATATAAAATCAATTTCTTTGGGTTTTTTGGAACTTCTAATAATTTTTCTTGCTTTCATCATATCCTTATTTGTTCCTATCACCAATAAAATATCACCCGGTTTAACAACAACATCACCTTTGGGAACGGGAATAAACTTTCCGTTTTCTCTTTTAATTCCAACCACCGTTACATTCAACAAATCCCTTAAATGCGCATCTTTTAATTTTTTATTCGCAACCCATGATTTTTTACTTACCGTAATTTTTTCCAAATCAAGAGGTGTATCAATCGAATATACAAATTCTTCCAAAATATTTTTAACATCCGGATCAACACTAATAGCGGTCATTCTTTTTGCAATCAGTTTAGTGGGAGATAAAGCTTCGTTTGCCCCGAGCCTTTGAAGTTTTTCTATCTCTTCGTCCGTTTGTGCAACGGAAAGTATATAATAAGGATGCCTACCTAAATCTTTTTCATATAATCTGACCGAGCTAATAACAGCTATATTGTCGGGCGTGCTGTGAGAGAGCGTAATAACGCCTTTTGCGCTGCTTAAAAATGCTTTTTTCATAGCAAGAAGCGTATGTGGATCACCTTTTATATAAAAAGGATATTTATATTTAATTGCATTTTCTTCTATATCATCACCCGGATCTATTACTACAAAAGGTATATGTGTTTTTCTGAGCTCTTTTGTCAAATCAATAGTATAATCGTTATGATAACATATAACAAAATGATTTTTTAATCTTGCTATTTTATAAAGCATTCTATTCTCCTTCAATAATGCAATCAAACGCCCTTTGTTTATTACATCGACCAATATCCCAACGGCATAAGAAAAAACGGCAAATCCGGCAATAATCAAAAATATCGTAAAAATTCTCCCTACCTGAGAAATAGGCGCAATTTCACCGAAACCAACTGTTGTAAATGTAATACCGGTTTGATACAAAGCATCCATTAATGAAAAATGATCTATCCATATATATCCAAGTGTTCCGAAAAGTGTAATTAATATTGTTAAAATTACAGGAATTCTGAAAGGTTTAAGTTCGCCCCATATTTCAGAGCGTAAATCAATTTCAGGTTTTTTTGAAGTCTCCCAATGAAAGAAATCGGCGAGCCAAGAAAAAAAATTCTTTTTTTTCATAATTGCCCCGAAAAAGGGGAAACTTTATACTGTTTTTTTCAAGCTTCTAAGACAGCTTGTGCAGATTTTAACTTTTCTTGTAACTCCATTGATTTCAAGTGTTACATTCTGAATATTTGGATTAAATTTATGCCTTGTTTTTTTGTTAGAGTGAGACACTCTATTTCCAAATTGCGGACCTTTTCCACAAATTTCGCATTTTCTTGCCATTTATTATCCTTTTTGGGTTTTTAAGTTTGAAATTATATCAAAAATTTCTTTATTTATAATTTTTGTTTTTTCCTTTATTAAAGGAAATTAATGAAGCTCCTCATTAAGTTTCACTTCTCTTCTGCTTCTAAACGCCACCATTTTACCTTTTGTTGTATCAAATCTGTAATGAATTCCGTTAAGTCCCGCAAGTTCAAGACCTTTGAAATATTCTTTATATTCCGCTTTCCACTCGGGATTTACCTCTTTTATTTTTACAAATTCATCCTCGCTAATCCAAATTTTTGTTCCTTCCAAAACGGCAATACCCGCATCCACAATACATCCGTTACCAAGAGGAATCCCCGTAACCGAATTTGCTCCAAGAAGCGTATTTTTGCCGATAGTTATAGGATTTCCGTTTGTCCCGCTTAAAACTCCAAGAATACTTGCTCCTCCGCCTACGTCTGCACCTTCTTTGACAACGGCGCTTGAAGATATTCTTCCCTCAACCATAACCGGACCTTCCGTTCCGGCATTAAAGTTTATATAACTAGCTCCCGGCATTACCGTTGTTCCGGCGGCAAGCTGAGCTCCCATTCTAACTTTTGAAGTATCAAGTATTCTTGTATTATCATCAGGAATAATATGTGAGAGAAATCTCGGAAATTTATCTACATATTCAACCTCAGGAAATGCGTCTTTTAATTTTAATTCTATTTCATTAGCCCTTAAATAATCAAGTTCAATCGGAACATTCCCGACCCATGCACAATTTGTAAGAATTCCAAAAGCCCCGTTTAAATTTACGCTTCTAAGTTTCGCTTTTCTTGTGGAAAGAGCATAAAGTTTCAAATATACAGCCTCCACGCTTTTAGGCGATTCATCTTCAAAAAGAAAACAAACTCTGTAATTATCGAAAAAATCTTTTTCAAAGATGTTTTTTAATGTTTTTAAAACCTGAATATTTTTATGTTTATCCCCGATAGCTTTGGCAATTAGATCTTCTCCGAAATATCCAAGCGCCGTATCTACAAATTCCGGCGTAACAGGTGAGACAAATTCGCTATCGTCAAATGAAACGTTTATTCCCGTTTCTATCAAACTTCTGATAAATACGGCCGCTGTGCCGTAATTTTCATTCCAGTTTATAACCGGATATGTAGCTTGTAAAACTTTATCATGGTTTAACTGTCCCAAATCAACCCTCGCAATTCCGAAAGCCAGAGGTTTTTTGTATCCTTTTATGCTTTTTACCAATTTTTCAAACATATATACCCTTTTTTAAAAAATTATACCAAAATTCTTTTTTTTGTAAAACTGCTATTTTCAAGGCACTGACTAAGTGATTGTATTATTATTTTGCATTAGGCTTAAATTTAAGCTCACATTTCAGTGCAAGTTTAATAAGAGTTTCGGCAAGTTCTTTCGATTTGTCGAGTATATATATATTTCTATGTATAAATATATTTTTTAACGTTTCGTCATCCGTCAACAAAATAATATTGAGATTCGGGTTTATTTCCAATAAATTATTGGCTATAAGCCGCGTATGTTCTTCATTCAACGTTGTAATAATCACCGCTGCCGCATCTTTTGCATTTAAACTTTCCAATATCTTTTTATTTGCCGCATTTGCAAAAATCACATTATCCCCGTTTTTAAGCCCCTCTTTTACAAGTTCTATTTGCCTTTCAACGGCAATATAAGGTATTTTTATTTTTGTAAGTTTTCTTGCAATTCTTTGTCCTATTTTATCATATCCTACCAATATTATATGACCTTTAACCTCAGCCGGTTTTAATTCGAATGTTTCAAAATTTTGAAGATTTTTATCAAACACATCGGCTATTTTATAAATATTTTTGATAATAAACGGTGTTAAAATCATGGAAATTACCACCACTACCACTAATTTTTGAAGTAAAACATTATTTACAATATTATATTTTTCCAAAAGCGCAAATATAACAAAAGAAAATTCACCTATCTGTGAAAGAATAAAGGCCGTTTTTATCGCAATTCTTTTATGTTTTACGAACAAAAACAGCATCAGATATATAATTCCGGCTTTTAAGAGCATAAAAATAATACTCATAATAACAATGGGAATAATATTTTTCAACACAAAAGAAATATTTACCATTAAACCGACAGACAAAAAGAAAATTCCCAAAAGCAAATCTCTAAACGGAACCAAATCGGCTTCAATCTGATATTTGTATTTCGTTTCGCTCAATATCATACCGGCTAAAAATGCTCCCAAAGAATAACTGAGTCCGAAAAAATGCGCAATTTCCGCAGCTGTCAAAACAACCAAAAGAACAGAGAGCATAAAAATTTCATCGGAGCGAGTTTTTACCGCCTGAGATATCAAAAAAGGAGCTATAAATTTTCCGTAAATCCATATAAATACGCCTAATGCAATAAATCCTACAATGGTTTTTGTTATTAAATTTATTAAATCGGCATCTTTATTAACCAGAATGGAAACGGCTATCAATACGGGAATAACCGCAATATCTTGAAAAAGCAAAATTCCAAGCGAAATTCTCCCATAAGGCCTTGAAATTTCTCTATTTTCGTTTAAAAGTTTTAATACGATAGCGGTAGAACTTAAAGCAATAGCAGAGCCTATTATTAAAGACACTCTCAAATCCGTCTTAAAAATTTTCCAAAACAAAATACCAAAAATTCCGCTAACAATAGCCATTTCGGCAAAACCGAAACCAAACACCTCTTTTTTCATTGAATTTAATTTTTTTGGAGAAAATTCAAGCCCTATCATAAACATCAAAAAAACTATTCCAAGTTCAGCAACCGTTTCTATGGTTTTATGATCTAACTTAAATATGTTTGAAATTACAACACCTGTAAAAATATATCCTATAATTGGAGGAATTTTAAATTTTGCAAAAGGTATATTAAATAAAAGGGCAATAAATAAAACTACAATAATAATTAAAACGGGGCTAATCACCAACAACCTTTATATAAATTTTTCTCTCTCTTGGACCCTCAAACTCAACCAAATAAATTCCTTGCCATTTCCCAAGAACAATATTGGCATTATCCACAATCAGCGTGATATCGCTTTTCAAAAAAGAAGCTTTTAAATGCGCTTTTGCATTTGAATGAACATAATTTTTATTGGGCACGATTTCTTCAAGCATTCCAAGCAAATCTCTTTTTAACGATGCGTCCGAATTCTCAAAAACAACCAATCCAGCAGTGGAATGAGCACAAAAAATATTAATGATTCCTTCTTTTATACCGCTTTTTATAACTTCTTCTTTGATTAATTTCGTTATATCGATTACTTCCGATTTATATTTTGTATTAATGATAATTTTTTTCATTTTTTCTCCTTTTTTAAAAATTCTTTTAAGAGTTTATATTCTTTTTTATCAAAATATCTTGTTTTACCAATAGGCAAAGCATTTAAACTTATCCAACCGTATGAAAGTCTTTTAAGATCCAAGACTTCACTTCCGAAATGCGCGAAAAAACGCCTAAGCTCTCTGTTTTTACCTTCTGTTAAAGCAACTTTGAGAGTTGAATATTTAGGGGAATTTTTAATTATCTGATAATTCAAAAACGGATTTAATTTCAGCGTTTTTATTTCGCTTTTTTCATGTGCTCCTTGGCTTACTTCAATTCCTTCTTGCATTGCTTTTATCATCTCCTCCGTTATTTCACCTTTAACTTTTAGTTTATAAACCCTCGGCAAATCCGATTTCATCATTTTATCCGCAACTTTCGAAGAATCGGTTAATATCAAAAGACCTTCACTATTAAAATCAAGTCTTCCTACATATAAAAAATGCCTGAATTTTTTAGGCAGAGAATCATATATTGTTTTTCTACCTCGATCGTCCTTTTTGGTTACAAGTTCGCCTTTTGGTTTGTTATAAACAATACAAGTGTATTTTGTATTTCTTTTAACGGGTCTGTTATTTATAAAAACTTTATCCCCATCTTCTACTTCAAAACCCGGCTCTTTTATAATTTTTCCGTTTACTTTCACTTTTCCATCAAATATAAGCTTGTCCGCTTCCCTTCTTGAATAAGTGCTGTGATGACTTATAAATTTATTAAGTCTCATTCATTTCCTTTGTATATTTGTATATTGGTGTATTAAATTCAAAACTCATAACTTAAAACCAACACTCCTATTCCCTCTTTTCTGTTTCCTCTTTCCTGCTCCCTACTTTATTCCCGCCTCTACAAGTTGATGTATATGCAGCACGCCTTTGACTTCATTGTTTTCATTTATCACAGGTAAAAACTGAATTTTATTATCTTCCATAAATTTTAAAGCATCGCTTGCGAGCATCTCTTCATTAATCGTTTTAGGATTATGCGTTGCAAAATCAATGGCCTTTTTTTTCAAATCGAAATCTTTGCTCATCATAGCACGTCTTAAATCCCCGTCGCTAAGAATTGCCTCTACTTTTTTGCCGTCCATAAAAAGAATATGCCCGAGTTTCCCTTCCGTCATTTTTATAATCGCTTCTTTGAGAGTGTCGTTTTCATTTGCAACCGGAAAATCTTTTTTCATTAAATCCTTAACCTTAACAAACAATCTTTTTCCAAGGGCACCTCCCGGATGAAACGAAGCAAAATCCTCTTTTGTAAAATTTCTTTTTTTCATAAGACAAACTGCCAAAGCATCCCCCATTGCAAGTGTAAGGGTCGTGGAGCTTGTAGGTGCCGTATTCAAAGGACACGCCTCTTTACTTACATGAATATTCAAAACAACATCGGCATATCTGGCAAGTGTTGAATTAACTTCACCCGTCATTGCAATCAAAGGCACTTCGAATCTTTTGATATGAGGCAAAATTTTTATAAGCTCCTCGCTTTCGCCCGAATAGCTTATCGCAAGCACCGCATCTGATTTTCCAATCATCCCGAGATCTCCGTGTAGGGCTTCTGTGGGATGTATAAAAAAACTCGGTGTTCCGGTGCTTGCAAGAGTAGCAGCAATTTTACTTCCTATAAGCCCCGATTTTCCAACTCCTGTAACTATTAATTTGCCTTTTATGTTAAATGCAATCTCAACGGCTTTTTTTATTCCTTTAATATCTGCGTTTAAAAGCTCATTCGCTTCTATTTGCAAAACTTCTTTTGCTATTTTTTCGAAATCCATTAAATTTTCCTTATATGTTTATTTTAATTTCTTCATTGACATATTTGTGAATTAACGATTGAATAATATTTTGATAAGCAATGCCGTTTGAAAGGGCTTTTAATTTTAATTTATATAAATCATCTTCGCTTACTCTTAAAGTAATAGTTTTATTTTTTTTATTAAATTTTTTAGCTAAATCTATATACTTTTTTATCTCTTTTTTATCATTAACGCTTACAAACTCTCCATTTTCAAGCATTTGTTTTATTTTTTCTTCTCTCATTTCTTCTCCTTATAAATCTTATGAATCTTTCTGCTTGGAAAAATAGTCTTTAAAAAAATTTTATCTTTTTCTTCCACAAAAGGAACACAATAAGTATAATCTCTTATAAAAACTACAAAAATTTTCTGATTAGGATATTTTTCCTGATTATGATGAACTAAAACATCAAGCAAATTTCCCATTTCTATATTTAAAATTACTTCTTCAAAAGAGATATTTCTCTCTTTTTTTAGCTTTTTATTTTTCTCCTCATCCCATATAAAAATTTGTATCTCCTTATAAATACATTGTAAATATAATTATACCAAAAGTTACGATTTTACACAAAAATTTTATATATCTTTGAAAAACGTTACCTAAGGTAATTTTTATTGTTACAATTACAATAAAAAAGGATTGTTATGAGCTTCATTGAAGAATACAAAAAACACACCGAAGAGAGAGCAAAACTGGGTATTCCGCCGCTTCCCTTAACGGCAAAACAGACAGCTGAGCTTGTAGAACTTCTTAAAATGATCCCAATTCCGGAAGAAGAATATTTGATGGATCTGTTTTTAAATCACATCAACCCGGGAGTTGATGACGCCGCATACGTAAAAGCGGCATTTTTAAACGACATTGTTCAGGGAAAAGCCGCTTCACCTGCAATAAGTAAAAAAAGAGCGATTGAAATCCTTGGAACAATGCTTGGAGGATATAATGTTAAACCTTTAATAGACGCTTTAAGTCTTGAAGATGAGCTTGCAAGCGAAGCTGCTAATCAGCTTAAAAACACGCTTCTTGTTTACGATGCTTTTCACGATATAGAAGATTTGGCAAACAAAGGAAATAAATATGCAAAAGAAATTTTAGAATCTTGGGCTAATGCCGAATGGTTCACTTCCAAACCAAAATTACCAGAGAGTATAAAAGCCGTAGTATTCAAAGTTCCGGGCGAAACAAACACAGATGATTTAAGCCCGGCAAGCGAAGCCTTTACAAGAAGCGATATTCCTCTTCACGCAACAAGTATGTTAAAAGCAAAAATGCCTGATGCACTTGATACAATAGCCGATCTTAAAAAGAAAGGTCTTCCGGTTGCATTCGTTGGAGATGTCGTGGGAACAGGTTCAAGCAGAAAATCAGCGGCAAATTCTTTAATTTGGCATATAGGTGAAGAAATTCCGTATGTGCCTAACAAAAAAAGAGGAGGTATTGTTCTTGCAAACGTAATAGCCCCTATTTTCTTCAATACATGCGAAGACGCCGGAGCACTTCCTATCCAGGGGGCTGATGTAACAGGACTTGAAACGGGGGATGAAATAGAAATCAGACCGTATGATGGAAAAATTCTTAAAAACGGCGAAGTTGTAAGCGAATTCAAACTAAGCCCTAATACGCTTCCTGATGAAGTTCGAGCAGGCGGAAGAGTTCCATTAATTATCGGTAAAAACTTAACAAAAAAAGCAAGAGAAACTTTGGGAATGAAACCCGAAACGGACATTTTTACAAAACCGGCTCAACCGGAAGAAAAAAAAGGCGTAGGATATACGCTTGCACAAAAAATTATCGGAAAAGCTTGCGGAATGGAAGGCGTTAGAGCGGGAATGTATGTTGAGCCTACCTGTGCGACAGTAGGAAGTCAAGATACAACAGGCGCAATGACAAGAGACGAAATAAAAGAACTTGCCGCTCTTGGATTTAATGCCGATTTGGTAATGCAAAGTTTCTGTCATACGGCAGCTTATCCGAAACCTGCGGATGTAGAACTTCACCACACATTACCTCCGTTTTTTACAAGCAGAGGCGGTGTGGCTTTGAAACCGGGAGACGGGGTAATACATTCATGGCTAAACAGAATGATTTTACCTGATACATTCGGAACCGGGGGCGATTCGCATACAAGATTCCCTATCGGTATAAGCTTCCCTGCCGGAAGCGGTCTTGTGGCATTTGCAGCGGTTACCGGGAGTATGCCTTTAAATGTTCCAGAATCTGTTTTGGTTAGATTCAAAGGAGAACTTCAACCGGGAATTACTTTAAGGGATTTGGTCAATGCAATTCCTTATTTTGCAATTAAACAAGGACTTTTAACCGTTGAAAAGAAAAACAAAAAAAATATCTTCAACGGTAAAATATTGGAAATAGAAGGCGACATTATAAGAGATCTTACAATCGAACAAGCATTTGAACTTGCAGATGCATCAGCCGAAAGAAGTGCTGCTGCGTGCACGGTAGATGTAAGCGAAGAGCAGGTTGCTGAATATCTGAAATCAAACATTAAACTTCTTGAAACAATGATTGAAGCTGGATATGAAGACAAAAGAACCATTCAAAGAAGAATTGACAAAATGAAAGCTTGGCTTGAAAACCCTGTGCTTCTTAGAAGAGACGAAAACGCCGAATATGCCGCCGTCCTTGAAATAGATTTAAATGAAATTACAGAGCCAATTGTAGCATGCCCTAACGATCCGGATGATGTTGCGACAATATCAGAAGTATTGGCCGATTCCAACAGACCTCACAAAATTGACGAAGTATTCATAGGAAGCTGTATGACAAATATAGGTCATTACAGAGCCGCAGCTGAAATTCTAAAAGGCGAAGGTCAGGTTCCGGTCAGACTTTGGATTGCACCTCCTACCAAAATGGATAAAGAACAGTTAACACAAGAAGGATATTATGCCGTATTCGGACAAGCAGGCGCAAGAATAGAAATTCCGGGATGTAGTTTGTGTATGGGTAACCAAGCAAGAGTTGCGGATAATGCAAATGTATTTTCAACCTCAACCAGAAATTTTGATAACAGAATGGGTAAAGGCGCTAAGGTTTATCTTGGAAGTGCCGAACTTGCAGCCATTACGGCACTGCTTGGCAGAATTCCTACAAAAGAAGAGTATCTCGAAATAATAGAAAGAAAACTTGCCGGAAAAGAAGATAAAGTTTATAAATATCTAAATTTCCACAAAATGCCAGAAGAGATGGTAAAACATATGCTAAACTTAACTATTCTTTAATCTCTTCTTTTTTATTTAATAACAAAATACTGAATAAATCCTATAATACCTCCAAGAATCGCCCCTGCAAAATTTATAAACCCGAAATGTTTTTTCATCAAAACAAAAAGCATATCTTCAAGTGTTTTTTCATCAAAAGACGCTACCTTTTCTTCCACTATTTTATCAATACGAGCTTTTATAAAAATTGTCGGAACTTCATTTTCCAAAAAGTTAAAAACCTCTTTTTTTAAAACGTCTTTAACCATATCAGGCGAAACAATTTGATTTATTTTAAGAGGGATTTCAAGTTTTATGAGCAGATCTTTAAGCGTATCTTTACTAATAAAACCTGCAAACATAGAAAATTTTTCTTTGATAATATTTTCAATAATCAAAGCAAATTTTTCGGCGATTTCTTCTTTTGAAACAAATTCCTGAATATCCTTATCAAGCATATTCTCTACTTTTTCATTTAAAAATTTTTCGATTTCATCATGAACTTCTTTACTTGTAACTATTTTCTTAATTTCATTTTCACTTAAAATATAATCCTTAACAACTTCTCCCACTTTTTTTGCAAGCGTTTTTTTTTCTCTTGGGATAATTCCTTGCGGGAAAAAAGTAATATTTCCGATTTTAACAGCTTTATAAGGTCTAAAAAGCATTTTAATTGCAAAATAGTTTGTTATATATCCTATTGCAGATCCAACTCCGACACTTACAGTTAAAATTTCTATATTCATTCAAATATCTCCTTGTATTTGTTTTCATACTTAAATTACGGCTTATTCAGAATTTCTCTTCTCTCATCTCAGGTTTATAATTCAATACTTCACTGATATAAAAAAATCCTCCTCTAAGTGCTTTTGCATTTAATCCTACTTTTTTTGCTATTTCTTCCGCTTTTTTTACCAAATCTCCCCTTAAATCCATAATTCCGTATTGTTTATTTTTATCAAGCATCAAAAGTTTACTGGCAAAATATTCATCAAAAGGGATATGGATTGAATTCAGATATTTTCCGTAATATTCAATATCTTCTTCATCTCTAATATCAATAATTGTTAATTTACTAACTTCCTCATAATCCGGAAAAGGATCTTTTTGTGGTTTTATCATATCTTTTTGCAATATTCTGCTTTTTTTCTTCAAAAAATCAAACAATTATTATCCTTTTTATTTAATTTTATCATATTTTGATGAATAGGTATAGTTTTTGCTTAAAATTAAAAAAGGTTTAAAATGTCTAAAATTTTTGAAAAAAACATAAAAGCTCTATTAGAGGTTAATCCCGCTTTGGCATCAAAACTTTTTTCAATAAGAACCAATGAAAAATTCGAAGTAATCCAACAGGGAAACGACAATATAAATTTAAATATCATAGACAAAGAAAAAAAATATCCCGTTTATGAAACCGATCCTTTAAAAGAAATAGAAGAAAAAAGAAAAAAATTCAAAAAATATGAAAGATACCCTTCTTTGTATTTTTACGGTATTGGAAACGGAATTTTTATAAAACTTCTTTTTGCAAATCCTACACATAAACATATAATTGTTTTCGAACCCAATCTTGAAATTTTATTTATTGCATTAAATATAGTGGATTTGAGTGAAGAAATCAAACATAAAAAAATAAGAATTTTTTATACAAAAGATTTTTATTTTGCAAATGCATTGAAGATTGCTTCTAATCCAGATATTTTAGTTTTTAATAAATTATATGATTTGCACATTTATTCTCCATACTACGAAAAATTTTTCGGCAAGGATATTTTGAAAATCAACGAACTAATGACAAGAGCAATAAAACAATCAGTATTAGGTCTGGGAAATTCGGCAATAGATACATTAATCGGAATAGAACATCATATAAAAAATTTACCAGAAATGATACAAAATATTCCTTTTAAACCTTTTATAAGAAAAAATAGACACTTATCGGATATAGCAATCATAGTCTCCACCGGACCGAGTTTGGAAAAACAGCTCCCTAAATTAAAGAAAATTCAAGATTTTGTTACTATTATAAGTGTCGATGCCTCAATGCCTATTTTAGAAAAATGGAAAATTAAACCAGATTTTGTTACAAGTCTTGAAAGAGTTGAAGAAACAGCCAAATTTTTTGAAAAGACATCATCCAAATTTCAAAAAGACATTATTATGATGCATGCATCTTTACAACATGAAAAGGTTCTTAAAAATTCCCGCGGCAAAAAATGCATTGTAATGAGACCTTTTGCTTTTAATAGATATTTTAAATTAAATGATTACGGATATTTGGGAATCGGAATGAGTGCAGCAAATATGGCTTATGAATTGGCTTTTTTATTAAAACACAAAAGAATTGTTTTAATAGGTCAAGATCTTGCATATTCCGAGGATGGAACTTCTCATGCAAAAGGTCATGTTTACGGAGAAAATGAAGTTAAATTTAAAGAAGACGATACGTATGTTTTAGCTTATGGGGGTAAAAAAATGATAAGAACCACAAAAGTGTGGAATATGTTTAGAAATTATTTTGAAAAAGATATATATACGGCAAATCAGGAAGGTGTCGTTACAATCAACGCAACCGAAGGAGGAGCAAGAATAGAGGGTGCAATAGAAATGCCCTTTTCAAAAGTCATTGAAAATTATGTAAATACTAAAAAGAAAAATAAACAAATAATTTATTTTGATGAAAATAAAATAAACAAAAATTTATTAAAAGCCTATGACAAAGCACAAGAAATTTTAAAATACGGAGAGAAATTTCAAAAAAGAATAGAGAAACTGTTCTTAAAAATAGCAAAAGAATGTGAAAAACTGGAAGATTTAAAAGAAAAAAACCAGCTTGAAAAAATTGATTTTGATAAACTTTATAAACTTTCATGTGAAATAGATAAAATAAAATCCAAAATCGAAACAAAAAAATTTTATGAAATGTATGGAGAAGCTGTTAGAAGCGATTTAATGCATAGAGAAATGGAATTAGCGAAAGTTCAGGTTTCTCCAAGCAATACTCAAATAGAAAAGAAAGCTAAAATGATTGATTGGATTATGAAACACAAAGATTGGCTTTTTACATTAGCGGGCAGTATAAATGCCGAAAGGATAGTTATAAATAGAGCCTTGCCTTTTTTGGAAAAAGAACTTAAAAAAAGAAATCTTTTATAAAAAAGAGGCAAAAAAGCCTCTAAAAATTATTGCATTAATCTCATTACGTTTTGTTGAACGGCGTTTGCTTGAGAAAGTGCATAACTTCCTGATTGTGCAAGTAAATTGTATTTTTGGAATCTTGCGGTTTCCGCAGCAAAATCAACATCTCTGATTTGAGATTCGGCAGCTTTTACATTAACTTGCGTTACTGAAATATTACTAACTGTCGCAGTTAATTGATTTTGAACTGAACCGATTCCCGCTCTAATTTCATCAAGAAGTTTTGCGGCACTATCAGCTATATCCATAACAGCCATTGCACCTTTAAGAGTTGTAACTCCAGCTCCTATTTCTTGTGTATAATCTGCAACATTTGAGTTTGCATGTGCTCCTATTGCACTTGCCTGATCAGCTGTGAAGTTTCCTTTTATACTTCTTAAATTAATTGTAGCTTCCGCGACGCCTGCACTAAATCCTGCTCCTGTTCCAGAAACTTTAATATCTCTTGCGTCAAGTCTGGTAAGAGTAAGTCTTCCGTAATTTTCAACATGAGAAGCCAATCCTAAATTAGCAGCACCACTTGCAATATTAATATCAATACCTCTACCATCCAAACTTCTAAGATTCAAATTACCTCTCGTATCTACATAAGCTTCTACTCCGGTTTGATCTTTGACAGCATTAATAGCGGCTACCAATTTACCATCGCTATCAGCTTTTTTAATACCTGTAATATCTCCTATATTAACACCGTTAATTTCAAGCCCTTTAATATCTCCGGATGCAATTTCTTGAGATCCGGTTGTCAATACTTGCCAAGAAGCATGAACTCCTGTTTTATCTGAATTTTTATTGATTGTTTCTGCTAAAACTCCAATACCGGTTCCGGCAGAAAAAGATACGGCAACCGTTTCAAGTTTAACATCATGAACCCCGTCAACATTTTTAAATGTTAATGTTACGTCACTTGCAGCTGTAATAAGTTTTCCTGTTTCAAATCTTGTATTACCGATTTTATCAGATGAAGTGGCTTGAATACTTGCTTTAATAACTTGATTTGCATAAGCACCGATTTGAAATTCTTGATTTGTAAAACTTCCGCTAAGAAGACTTTTACCGTTATATGTAGTGGTGTTTGCAATATTATCAAGCTCTGCCATCAAATGAGTAATATCTTCTTGAATGGCTTTTCTCGTATCAGCTGTTTGTCCGTCTTGCGCAGCTTCGGTGGCTTTTGTTTTGATAGTATCAAGAATTTTTGTTTGCTCATCCATTGCTTTATCGGCAATTTGCATAACAGCAATACCGTCATTTGCATTTCTTATTGCCTGACCTAATGAATCGGCTTGATCTCTAAGAGAATCGGCAATTTGTAATCCTGATGCGTCATCCGCCGCTTTGTTAATTCTAAGACCTGTGCTTAATTTTTCCAAAGCGTCGTTCAAATTTCTGTTTGTTTCCATAACTGCAGCATGTGCTTCCAATGCAGCTACATTTGTGTTAATTCTAAAACTCATAACTAACTCCTTTTAGTTTTTTAGTGGCTTCCTTGCCACTTCATAACTATATCGACATTAAATAATTTTAATTTACACTTTTTGATATAATTTTTCAAAAATTCGGAGTTTTTATGCAAATAAAAAACAAAAATGATTTAATAACCTTTGTCAATGCGATAATATCAAACAAAAAAATAAACGACGCTTCCACTTTAAAAAAAATAAGAGAAAAAACCCAAGAGTTTATTCTTTCAAAAGGTGATATTCTTCCTAATTCGTTTTTAGAACTTTTTGAAAATTTTCAAGATACGGTTATTAATTCAGATGAAAAAATCACAAAACACATTAAATTTTTTACCGATTATTATTCTAATGCTTCCGCAGAGGAAAAATTTATTCTTAATAATTTAATTTTTGGTCTTGAAATTTTAAACGGAAATGCAAAAGAAGGGCTTAAAAATTTTATAAAAAGAACATTTGAATTTAATTTACAAGCAAATTCAAGTAATGAATATGTTTTGTTTGCCATTAATTTTATTTTAAACGTAAAAACAAACGATTCCCTGCTTATTAAAATTGTAAAAGAAATAATAAACCCTAAATATTTTTCCAACAAAAACTCATTCGCCAAAAGAGCTTATTTTGTAAATTTTTTATCAATTCTTTGGAATAATCCTGTTATGACCAATAATAAAATATGGCTTGATGTTTTCGATAATCTAACTAATCTAATGGATTTTTGCAGAAAAATGAATTTATTTGAAGAACATATGTATATACAATTTTTTACATACCATATTTACGGCAATAATATCCAAACAATTAAAGAATGGAAAAAATTCAACGAAAAAGTGGAAATTCCAGCAAGTAAATTTTATCAAAAATACGGCAAATTAAACCGTCTATCCAAACCAAAAAAAAGAATTTCGACTAAAAAGAAAAAAATTGGTTTTATCATAGATAGAATTATTTTTAATTCACCTTATATGGTAATGTATTCATTTTGGGAAAACTTACTGAAAAATGAAAAATTTAAAAAAAATTACGAAATTTATATATATTCCCTCAATTATGTGGATAAACAATTTGAAAATCAAAATTTAATATTAGAAATGAAAAAATTAGGCCTAAATGTTTATTCTCCCCAAAATAAATTTATTGAATACGGATTTTATTATCCACATATACAAAAAGCTCTTGATATCAGAGAAAAAATAATAAAAGATAAAATCGATTATTTAATTACGATGATAAGTGGATATGATATAAACAATTTTTTAATCGCAAATCGTTCCGCCCCAAAACAAATATACTGGTCGCATGGAAATTGTGTTTTTGATATACTAAATATCGATAAAAGAATAAGCCATTTCCCACAAAAATGCCAGGAATTTAAATGGGAATTATTTTCAGTGCCTACTTTGGAAAAATTTTTGATAGGAAATGAAAAAGAAAAAAAACAGGGCTTGGCAATAAAAAAAGATTTATTAAAAAATTATGGCGAAAATACTGTTTTTCTCGGAACAATAGGAAGGCTCGTCAAAATAGAAAACGAAGAATACTTAAAAATTATAAGCAATATTTTAAAACAAAATCCAAACACAATATATTTAGCTTGCGGAAAAGGAAATATAGAAAATATTAAAAAATTAATGAAAAAGGTCGATATTGATTTAAACAGAGTAATATTCACTGGTCATATAAATCCCCATGTATTTGGATGGGTAATCGATATATGGATAAATACTTATCCTTTAATTCAGGGACAATCGCAAGAAGAATATTTTGCTAAAAAAAACGGCGTAATTTTAGAAAGTAAAAATCTTATCGATTCTATGCCTGATAATAATATAAATTTGAGTTTGTATAATTTGTATTTTAAAGAAAAAAACATTGACAATAAAACAAAAAACAGATTAATTCAAATAATAAACGATATTTCCTACACTGAAAATAAATTTTATTGGAAAAAAACGATAAATTATTTAATAAATGAAAAAATTTTTTACGATTATTATAAATGGATAATTGCAAAAAATTGGGAAGATTATAACCTTTATAAACAAAAACAAATGGAAAATTTTATAAACATTTTAAAGGATATGTAATGTTGGTCAGTGTATTAATAGACAATTACAATTATGCAAATTTTTTACCCGAATGCATTGAAAGCGTTTTAAATCAAAAATATCAAAATTTTGAAATAATTATTGTAGATGACGGAAGTAAAGACAATTCAAAAGAAATTATAAAAAATTATGCTAAAAAAGACAAAAGAATAAAACCCGTCTTTAAAAAAAACGGAGGGCAAGCAAGTGCTTTTAATGAAGGTTTTAAACATTGCAACGGAGAATTAATATGCTTTTTAGACAGTGATGATTTATTTGAAAAAAACAAATTAGAAGAAATAATCAAAATATATAAAAAAGGATATGAATACATAATAAACGATTATGTTTTTTCAGGAAATAAGAATTTAAAAGACAATTATAAACCCTGTTTTCCATACGGAGGTTATAATCTTTTTTTAGTATATTATTTAACAAAATATACCGGAAGCAGCACATCCAATATTTCTATTTCAAAAAATTTGGCTAATAAAATTTTTCCTATAAAATATGAAGAATTTTTTAGGATAAGAGCGGACGATGTAATTGTTTTTGCTTGCGGCATCGGAGTGGAAATGTATTTTATCAACAAAGTTTTAACAAAATACAGAATTCACGGTAATAATTTATTTGCATGCAACCAACAAAAATCATCTGCATCCGAAGAATACAAAAGAAGTATGATTATAGAAAAAATAAAAAAAGAATATCTGCAAAAATTTGATATTCCCGATAATTTTTTGAAAAATCCTTATAACTTATTCTTAGAATTCAAAACCAAACGATTTTTCGATTTCAAAATATTAAATTTGTATAAAAAAATACTATTCAACAAAATGATTTTATCTAAAAACGAAAAAGAAATTTATTACAGAAAATTAATGAATTTTTATAAAAAAGTATATAAATGAAAAAAATATTAGTGGCAGGCGGAGCGGGTTTTATCGGTTCTCATTTGATAAAAAGATTGTTAAATGAAAGTAATTACGTTATTTGTTTGGATAATTTTTTAACAGGACAAAAAGAAAATATTATTGATTTTAAAAATAATTTTAAATTAATAAAACATGATATTATAAACCCTATTGATATAAAAGTTGATGAAATTTACAATCTCGCTTGTCCCGCATCTCCCAAACAATATTTCAAATATCCCATTTACACAACAAAAATTTCGGTTTTTGGAACTTTAAACCTTTTGGAATTAGCCGCAAAATATAATGCCAAATATCTTCAAGCATCTACCAGTGAAATATATGGAGATCCTCTTATTCATCCTCAAACGGAAGAATATTTCGGAAATGTAAACCCGATAGGACCAAGAGCTTGTTATGATGAAGGGAAAAGATGTGCGGAAACATTATGCAGCGATTTTAAAAGAGAAAAAAATCTGAATATTAAAATAGTCAGAATTTTTAACACATTTGGAGAGAATATGAGTAAAAATGACGGAAGAGTTATCAGTAATTTCATTATCCAAGCTCTAAAAAACGAAAATCTTACAATTTACGGAGATGGGAAACAAACCAGAAGTTTTTGTTATGTCGATGATTTGGTAAACGGGCTTATAAAAATGATGAATTCAAATTATTTCGGGCCTATAAACCTTGGAAATCCGGAAGAATATACAATTTTGGAAGTTGCAAAAAAAATAATAAAACTTACTAATTCAAAAAGTAAAATTATATTTTTAGACGCACTTCAAGACGATCCTAAACTAAGAAAACCGAATATTAATAAAGCAAAACAATTATTAAACTGGTCTCCCGAAATTTCTTTTGAAGAAGGGCTTAAAAAAACCATCTCTTATTTTAAAGGAAAAATTTGAATATTCTTTTTGATATTGATATGGCAAAATGGGTGCTTTTTTTTAAACCCATAATAAAAAAACTGCAAAAAAATCACAATATAATTATTACATCAAGAGGCGGGGATGATTATAAAGAATTAAATAAAATTTTAAATTTGTATAATTTAAATTATATAAGTATCGGAAAATACGGAGGTGAAAATTTAGAAGGAAAACTTAAAGCCAGCCTTTATAGACAAAACAAACTTATCCGAATAATAAAAAAACATAAAATTCAAAAAGTAATTAGCGGATGCGTCGTGGATGCAAACAGAGTTGCTTTCGGACTTGGAATTGAAAATATAAATTTTTACGATATGCCTTTGAAAAGTTGCAATACAGACATAACAAAAGCTCTACCTCAAATAAGACTTACAATCCCTTTATCAACTAAATTATTCAAACCTTTTATCGTGCCGGATGAAATTTATTTACGTATGGGATTAGTTAAAGATCAGATTATGGAATATAATTTTATTGACCCTTTGATATGGCTAACAGATTTTAAATTCGATAAAAATTATATAAATAATTTTTACAAAAAATATAATATTGACAGAAAAAAATTCACCGTTGTTATCAGAGAAGAAGAATATAAAGCGAGTTATGTAAATAAAAAATATCCTTTCCTTTATGAATCGCTATCTGAAATTTACAAAAGATTTAACGCAAACATAATTATAATTCCGCGATATGAAAATAAATATTTAAAAAAAGAATTTCCATTTGCCTATGTAATAGAAGAAAAAATAATTTTGCAGCATTTAATAAAAGACGCCGATTTGTTTATAGGAGGCGGAGGAACAATAAATACGGAGAGTTGCTTTTTAGGAACTCCTACAATTTCAACCCGAAGTTTTATAAGCCATTATGATAAATGGCAAATAGATAACAATTTAATGGTTTGGACAAACAGTAAAGATAAATTAATCGAATATATAAAATTAGCTTATGAAAAAAAATTAAAACCAAATATAAAAAATTTAGAAAAAATGAAGATTAACATAAACAAAATTGTAGAACAAATAATAAATTAAAGTCATTCTAATAACTTTTAAATTTTACTAAAAATAACAAACAACAAACGCCATTAAAAATAAGATGAAATTTTTAAACACTTCCTTTAAATTTCTGAGTATCTATGTTTTACTTTTCCATTATTTAAGCAATATCTGAAAAAGAATATTTAAATAATAGAATTAAGAAATGACCTATAAAGAATAAAAAATATAAAAAATTAAAATATCATAAAAGAGAGAATAAAAATAATA
>JALVTJ010000048.1 GCA_027036005.1 Nautiliaceae bacterium | reverse complement strand
GACCCTGAGGCTTGGGAAAATGCTAAAAAAATTTTTGCAGGATATGGGATTACTGTTAGCGATGCTATTAATATTTTTTTGCATAAAGTTCAAAAAGTTGGAGGACTTCCGTTTGAGATGAGGGATGAAGATTATGAACCTACAAAAGAAGAGATTTTAGAGGGGCTAAAAGAAGCAGTAGAAGAGGTGAATTTATATAATGAGGGGAAAATTAAATTAAAAACATTAGATGAAGTATTGAGTGAATTATGATTATAGAAGTTTCAGAAAGATTCGAAAAAGATTTAAAAGCTCTTGCAAAAAAATATAAAAAAATTTCAAAGGATTTGCTTAAACTTAAAAAAGAAATTTTAAAAAATCCAACTCTTGGCACACCTCTTGGTAATGATTGTTATAAAATAAGAATACCTAACTCTTCTATTCCCACAGGTAAAAGGGGAGGTTTTAGAATAATCACATTAGCAAAAATAGAAAAAGAAAAAATAATTTTGCTTACAATTTATAGTAAAACTCAAAAAGAGACTATTACCGATGAGGAATTAAAGGAAATTTTAGAAGGTATAAAATATTAAAAAACAGGATTTTGTTACTTTGAGAAAAAGAAGACAATGGAGCGAGGGATTTAATTCCATGGATGAAAAAGTTAGAGTAAAACCTTAGCAGCAACGGAGCAAGCGGCGCTTTCGCTTCTTAAAATGAAACTTTTTAATTTTACAATTTCTTTAAAATGCTCTTTTTCTTTTTCGCTAAATCCGCCCTCAGATCCTATTAAAAAAGGTTTATTGTAATTTTTGCACTCAATCTTTTCTCCGTTAAAATCTAAGGCTATAAAATCTGGATATTTTTCAAAAAACTCTTTGCTTGAAGAGAGAATTTCAATTTCCATTAAATCACTTCTTCCGCATTGTTGGTTTGAATTTATAAGAATTGTTTTAAGTCTTTCAAGTTTTAGTTTAAAATTTTTTTGTGAAAAATCGCAATAAACAAAACTTATTTTACTAACACCTATTTCATTTAAAGAAGGCAGGATTTTTTCTATATTTTTAGGCTCAATTATACACCATCCTAAGTGAAAAAATGTATGCGGTTTGTTTGGCTTTAATTCTTTATTTATTAATTTCAAATGAGCCTCTTTTTTGTTTATATCTTCGATTTTATAAGTGTATAAATAGTCATCTTCTAAATTTCTTATGTGAATAAGCTCATTTTTTTTAATCCGTCTTACTTTAAAAAGATATTTATGCTCATTTCCGCTTAAAATAATATTATTTAAAGTTTCGGGATAATATAAAAACTGCATTTTTTTGCCTTTTTTGATAAAATTATATAATATGAGAAAAAATAAGGAGAGTGTTTGTTAAAAAATATAAAAGAATTTTTAAAAAATCCTGAAAAAACGGCAATTTATAAAATTTTAAACACGGATAAGCAAGAGATAAAAATACTTCAACATATGCTTAAAAATTACATAGAGGATAATGAGGATTTAAAAGTAAAAAAAATAATTAAAGACGTTTTTAATACAAGAAATTTGGATGCTCTTGAATATATTGAAAAATTTATTCATCTTTTGGATGAAGGATGGATAATTCATTCTTCTTTCGGTGCAAAAACAAACGATTTAACGCTTTTGGAACTTTTTAATTCTTCTGTTTCACTTTCAATTGCGTTTTTGAAACTTATAGAAAAAGGCTCTCTTGAATTTATAATCCCAGAGAAAAAGCCTTATGCCGATCATTTGGAATATCTTCAAGATCAATTTTTGAGAGTGGAAATGTATGCCGAAATAGCTAACTTGAAAAATAATTTTTCAGCGAAATCATCCGTTAAAAGATTGCAAAGCAAACTGAATCTGATAGAAAATATTATAAAAGAGAGGCTAAAACTTACTACTATTGAACTGCCCGTTTTTAATTTTATACAAGAAAATGAATTAAATGAAAAAGAAGAAATTATATTTTTATCTTTATTGAAAGAAGAATACACATCAACAAACGAAAACGCAAGGGAGATGAATTATTTATTAAATCTCATAAGCAACGATGAAATTGAGAGAATAAAAAATAGAAATTTACTCGATGAAAATTCCAAACTTGTTAGCGAAGAAATTTTGGATTATGATGAGCTTATAGGGGCTTTTGGGGGATATAGTAAAATTTATTTTATCAACGAGGAGATATTAAACGAGCTTATTCATCCGAGAAAAAAACACAAAATGGAACATATTGTAAAAGATTCCCTTTTTGATTTGGTTGAAAGCGACGTGAGTTTAAAAGATGTTGTTTTACCTCAAAAAACATTCGAACAAATTGAAACTTTTTTGAAACAAAACAATAAAAAAGTCGCAAACCTTCTTAAACAATGGGGAATTAAACAGAATAATGAAATAAGCGCTAAAATTATTTTTTACGGATATCCGGGAACCGGTAAGACATTAACCGCAAAAGCCATTGCAAAAGAGCTTAATAAGCCTATTTTAAGTCTTGATGCAAGCAAGATTCTTTCTATGTATGTGGGTGAGAGTGAAAAGAATGTCAGAAGAATTTTTGACGAATATTATGAAATATCCGAAAAATTAAAAACAAAACCTATATTGTTACTAAACGAAGCAGATCAGTTTCTCTCAACCAGAACGACGGCAAGTTTTAGCAGCGCAGATAAAATGCACAATCAAATGCAAAATATTTTTCTCGAACAGTTTGAAAAGTTCGAGGGTATTTTGATCGCGACTACGAATTTGCTCGAAACGCTTGATAGTGCGTTTTCAAGAAGATTTGAGAAAAAAATAAAATTTGAAAAACCCTCATTTGGCGAAAGAATTAAATTATGGAAACTTAAACTTCCTAAAACAGCCGAATATGAAAAAGATTTCGATATTAAAAAATTAGCTAAATATGAATTAAGCGGAGCTCAGATAGAACTTGTAATCAAAAATACAGCATTGAAAGTGGCTCTTAGAAAAAAACCGATTTTTAAGTTAGAAAATTTTATAGAAGAGATAGAAAAAGAGAAAAGAAATTCATTTGATAGTGAAAAAGAGCTTGGCTTTAAATATTGATTGAATAATTATTCATTACATTATGTAACAAAAATTTTGCTAAATTTTATGAATAGCAATATTTATTATAATTTTCACTTATAATTAGATATATTAAAATGAAATTAATCTTAAATTTGATATTATTTTAAAAAAGGAGTTAAAATGCAGACCATTTTGATATATGGTTCGGGAATACTTGCCGGAATAATTCTTCTTTATTTTATAGGAATTATGGTAGCTCCCTTTAACCCGGGTGAAATAAAAAACGATCATTTCGAATGTGGTCTTCCGCCAAGCAGCGAAGTGCCTATGAAGGCGAATTTCAGATATTTTATTTTTGCGATTGCTTTTATAGTTTTTGATATGGCGGGACTTTTTTTCTCTTTATTTGTTTTTGCCGATAATACCAAAGCATTAGGTTGGGCTTTGGTTTTTGGGATTTTAATGTTTGCGGCTATTACGATTAGTATGAAGGAGTATAGAAATGTTAAAAGTTCTTGATTTTTTTAATTATGCAAGAAGCAAATCACCTTGGATTGTTCATTTTTGTAGCGGGTGTTGCTCTCTTGAAATGCTAGCATCTATGGGTCCTAGATATGATTGGGAAAGATATGGATATATTATGACCCCAACTCCCAGACAGGCTGATATAATATTTATTACAGGTCTTGTTAGTAAAAAGATATTACCAGCACTGCTTAGAACATATGAACAAATGCCTGAACCCAGATACGTGGTGGCGATAGGAGCATGTGCTTATGACGGGGGGCCTTATAATGATTCTCGATCTGTTATTAAAAACATGACTGAAATTTTACCGGCTGATGTATTTGTTGCCGGGTGTCCTCCTAAACCAGAGGCCATTATAGCCGGATTGGAAGAACTTAAAGAAAAAATTAAAAGAGGCGAGCCTAGTGCATCAAGCCAAGGCGGTCTTTGGAAACAGATGAAATTTTAAGAGAGAAGGAAGAGATAAGGAAAAGAGAGGGAAAAGATGAGGAAAAACAGTTTAAAGGATAGGAATGGATAGAATAAAAGAGGTGTTAAACAAATTCGATATGGAATATGTAGAAGATTATAAATCTACTTGGATTAAAGCGAAACTTAAAAACAAAAATGATTTGTTAAAAGTAATAGAATCCTTGAAAGAAGTCGGCGTAAAAACATGTTCAACCGTTTCGCCGACCGATTTTATCGATGAAAATAGAATTGAAGTCAATTATTTTTTAGAAGATTTGTTTAATAAAAAAAACGTATGGTTAAAAGTTGATGTGGATAGAGATCTTGAAAAATGTGAAATTGATTCTATAACTCCTTTAATGCCAAGTGCCGATTGGCATGAACTTGAAAGTTTTTCTACATTCGGGGTCAAGTTTAAAGGTCATCCTAATCTTAGATATTTTTTAATAAGTAGTGATTATTACGGTAAATTTCCTTTTAGGAAAGATTTTGATTGGGAAGCACATGAACAAAATTTAATAGAAAACATCAATTCGATTTCTGATGAATTTTTTGAAGATTATGAAAAAAACGAAAAAACAATAGGACATGAAGAATCCAAAACTGTTTTAAATTGGGGACCGACTCATCCGGCAAGCGGTCCAATAAGATTAAAAGTGTTTATTAACGGTGAAAATGTAGAAAAAATTGATGCTGATATAGGATATGTATGGAGAGCACTTGAAAATTTGGTTGAGAGGAAAGATTTTGTAGGAAGTATTGTTGCAGTTGAGAGAATATGTTTTATGGATAATCCCAATCCGATGATTTGTTATTCTCAGGCAGTTGAAGAAATTGCCGGTAAAGAAATTACGCCTTTTGCAAAATATATGAGAGTTATATTGGGAGAAGTCGGAAGAATTGCAAGTCATTTGATTTCGGCAGGTAGTTTTTTCGGAACAATGGGGCTTCAAACATTTTTGATGTGGAATCTTGACATAAGAGAATATTTTCTTGATGTTTTGGAAGATTATTCCGGTGCGAGAATAGCAACGGCGAGTATTGAACCCGGAGGAGTTAGATATCCTCTTAACGATTATAAAGCATGGTTTGAAACAATTCAAAAAGCTATTGATAAATTTGAGAGTGTAAAAGCAGATATAGATGATATTTTTATTAAAAATCCTCTTATGAGTTCAAGAGCAAAAGGAAATGGAATTTTTACTTTGAATGATGTGGAAGAATATTATCTTGCAGGACCTATTGCAAGAGCAAGCGGTGCAAAAATAGATGTCAGAATTGATGAGCCGTATGCTGCTTATGGAGAATTGAATATTAATTATGTAACTTGTGAAAATGGTGATGCCAGAGATAGACTTTATATAATTTATAAAGAGATAATGCAATCAATAGATTTAATCAAACAAGCTATGAAAAAAATAGAAGAAGGTATTGAATCAGGAGAAATGAACCCGACAAAAGATCATTTAATTAGAATGCCGAGAAGAATGCCTGCGGGCGAAGCTGTTAGTAGAGTTGAGTGGGCAAGAGGCGAGATGCTTATGCATCTTGTTACAACTGATAAATCAACTTCACCTTACAGACTTAAAATGAGAGCTCCAAGTGTTAATCATACTATGGTTTTGAATAAGTTAATTTCAGGTAAAACCCTTTCTGATATTCCGTTGCTTTACGGAAGTATGCATATTTGTCAAGGTGATCTTGATAGGTAATGAGAAATAAGGGATAAGGGATGAGGAATGAGAGATGGAGAATGGAAATAAAATATAAGGAGATAAAATGAGTATAGGAGCGGCTTTATTTTACATAATAGTTTTTCCGGGTCTTTTGTTTTTGCTCGGGTGGACTTTTTTTGTGTTTTATTTTTCAAGAAAAACATTGGCTTATGTCCATAAAAGAGTAGGGCCACATTTTAATGGACCGGCAGGAAGTTTGCAAACATTTTGGGATATATTGAAATTATTGACGAAAGAATCTATAACACCTAAATCCGCAGATCCGTATCTTTTTAATATTATTCCGATAATTGTTCCTTTAATTGCGGCTTTGCCCGTTATTTTGATACCTTGGACACCTCTTATTAATAATGGTCACGGAATTTTGGATACTAATTACGGAGTTTTAGGATTAGTTGTTTTAATTGGAGTTGAGCCATTTTTACTTTTTCTTACAGGATTTGGAAGCAATAACAAATATTCGTTTCTTGGCGGTATGAGGATTTTGGCTCAGATGATTTCAATGGAAGCTCCATTCTTCCTATCTGCGCTTTCACCGGCTTTGCTTTTCGGAACAATGAATTTATATGATATTATGTTTAGCAATACATGGCTTACAACATTGATTTTACTTCCAGGAGCAATTATTTTTATTATAGCAATGCTTGGAATTTTGGAACAGCCTCCGTTTAATGTTCCCGATGCCGAACAGGAAATTGTATACGGGTTTTATACCGAATATGCAGGAACAAATTATGTCTTACTTAAATTTGCAGAATTTACGGAAATATTAGTCGTATCTGCTGCTGCCGTAACTTTATTCTTTGGAGGATACAGAGGAATTTTTTTCGATAGTTTTTGGTGGTTGTTTTTTAAAATTGTATTAATTGCAATTTTAGTAGTTGCAATTAGAGCAAGTAATCCTAGGCTTAGACTTGATCAAATGCTTAAATTTACTTGGAGTTGGCTAACGCCGCTTGCTATTTTAAATCTTGTTTGGATTACATTCGCCAAACTATATATTGTAGGAGTTTAATATGCTGTTTCAAATAACCGAAAAAATTATAAGAGTATTAAAAGGAGTTACTGAGCCAAGAATCGCCGTTAAAGATGTTGTGAGTGAACCTGCTCACAAATCGCCTATTTTTAGAGGTAGACACGAAGTAAGATACGATATATGTACGGGTTGCGATGCTTGTAATAAAATATGCCCCGTCGATGCTATTAAAATGAAGCCGCTTCCTATAAAAAGACCTAATAAAGTTCCGGAAGTAAATTTGGCAATTTGTATATTTTGCGGTCTTTGCGAAGACGTGTGTCCTACCAAACCTGAAAAAGCAATTAAACTCTCCGGAGGCAATATAGAAATGCTTACCGATGGAACACATGAAGCTCTTGATAATTTCTGGGTAAGGGTTAATATACCTGATGAGTGGATTGAAAATAAAAAAAGAGAAGAAGAAGAGAAAGCGAGAAAAAAAGCCGAAATGTTGGCGAAGAAAAAAGCCGAAGCTGAAGCTAAGAAAAAACAAGAAGAAGCAAAAAATTCAAATAGAGCTAATGTTTCTTCTAAGCCTGAAAAAGGAGAAGAAAAATGAGTATTTTAATTTTGGCATTTGCAATAATTCTTGCTGTTATGAGTTTGACGCAAAAAAATACAGTTGCGGCTGTTTTAGCATTTGTGTTGATGATGTTTTCACTTGGAATTTATTATATTTTACTTGGGGAAAAACTTTTAGGATTGTTTCAGATTTTTGTTTATACAGGCGGAATAGTGGTTTTGACGCTTTTTGGTGTTACGGTTGTAGGTTCTAAATTTCCGGAATTTAAAATTAGACCTTGGGCTATGACAGTGGTTAGTGTGGTTATTATAGGATTGCTAATTATTCCGTTTTTACTTCCGAATATTTCTTATGCAGGGAAAGTTATACCTCTTAAAGATCAAGTTAAAATTTTTACAGATTTTTATTCATTAATAGCAATCTTTATGGGTGTAGTGGGGGCTAGTATACTTTACGGAAGTATTAGAATGCTACATACACTAAAATATGGAAAGGAATAAAAATGGCTGAATTTTATATAGATGCTATTGCCGCATTAATACTTTTTGGAGTAGGATTATACGGAGTTACAAGTAAAAGCGATTTTTTGAAAATTTTCTTTTCTCTTGAAATGCTTTTAAATGCTGTTATTTTGTTATTGGCAAGCGGAGCGTATCATTTCGGTTTGACAAGAGGATTGGCTGTTGCTTACGTTATAATAGTTATCGCAACACTCGAAGCGGCTGCTGGAATATTAATATTTATTTTATCAAATAGAATAACCGGAGAAATCATTCCAGATAATCTTGATAAGGCGGTGGAAGATGAATAATGCAGTATTGATTCTTTTAACTATGCCTTTTATAGGGGCGGTATTAGCTTATATATTGGGAAAAATAAAAAAACCATTGGCTTTTTGGACAGCAGAAATAGTTGGAGCTATATTGTTTTTGGCAAGTTTAGTACTTTTTTTTAAATATTCAAATACTGTTATAGATTTTGATATTCCATGGATTCATTACGGTAATTTTGTTATTCCGTTTGGGATATATGTAGATCATCTTTCGATAATAATGTTATTGGTAGCAACGGGACTTGGTTTTGTGGATATACATTTTGCTCATGATTATATGGGTGAAGAAAAAGATCAGGCCAGATATTATTCGAAAGTTTTGTTTTTTATAGGCGGTATGATTTTACTCGTAATTACAAAAAATTTAATAGGTGCATTTGTGGGTTGGGAATTTATGGGACTTGCAAGTTATGTATTGATTAGTTTTTGGTATTATAAAAAACCTGCTGCAAATGCTGGAATGCAGGCTTTTCTTTATACAAGATTTGGAGATATATTTATTTTGGCTGCTATTGCGATTTTGATGATTTATGCAGGAACAACGAATTTGGTTGAACTTAATCATTTGGCTGATGCACATCAGCTTAATAAAACGGCTGCTTTAGTGGCTGCATTATTTATTTTTATGGGGGCAATCGGGAAATCAGGTCAGTTTCCTCTTTATCCTTGGCTTATGAATGCAATGGAAGGTCCTACCACTGTATCCGCATTAATTCATGGAGCAACTATGGTTAATAGCGGTATTTATATTGTTGCAAGGCTTTTTGATTTTTATTCTTATACAGACGCGTTGTATGTAGTTGCCAATATTGCGGCGCTTAGTGCATTTATCGGTTCAACTTCCGCACTTGTTCAAAAGGAAATTAAAAAAATACTTGCTTATTCTACAATGTCTCATTTATCAATAGCTTTTGTTGGGCTTGGCGTAGGAAGCTTGGCAGCAGGTATGCTACATCTTGTAAACCATGCTATTTTTAAAGCTCTATTGTTTTTGAGTGCCGGTGCTGTAATTTATTTGGCACATCATACCAAAGACGCTTGGAAATTGGGCGGTTTGATTAAAAGAGCACCATGGGTTGCACTGTTTATGGCAATGGGTTCACTTAGTCTTGCCGGTGTTCCTCCTTTTAGCGGATTTTTTTCAAAAGAATTTGTAGTAAGTGCCGCATGGAAATGGGGTAACGGATTTACCGCTACATTTGTAACAATAGCCGCGCTTCTTTCTATTGCATATATTACAAGACTTTGGATTTTGATATTTTTAGGAGAGCCAAGAAACGAAGATATAGCTGGAAGTGTGCATTCTCCAAGTAATCTTTGGATAAGGCTTCCTCTTGGAATTTTAGCGTTTATAACATTGTTTATTGCAATTTGGCAAGGAGGTATAGTTCATTATATTGTAGGTAAAGAAGTTGTAGAACCGGAAGTCGAAGGTTTAACGGCATTTATGTTGAGCTGCATGTTGATTATCTTCTTAATAGTGGTAGGTTTATATGTTAAAGGATTAAATCTTCTTTATAAAATTGCGTCTCATCATTTTGTTCAAACAATACATCAAGTATTATTTAATGGATATTTTGTTGAGGCTATGATTACATGGATTAGTAAAAATATATTTGTAAATGCACTTGCGGCTTCCGCTAGGTGGTTTGATACATATATAATAGATTATACGGTAAATATAACGGTTCCGATTACAAAAGGAGTATATAATATATTTAAAACCGGGCATACTGGTAGAATCGGAGCTTATATGGGGCAATTTGTTACTGGTGTTGCAATTATAGTAATTTCAATTTTAATAATCGTAAAGGGGCTGTAAATGATTGCTTTGGATATTATTTTTGCGCCTATTTTCCTCTCAGCCCTTGTCTATTTTTTGACAAGGAATGCTCAGCAGGTAACTAAATACATTGCGCTTGGTTGGTTTGTCGTTTTATTTTTTATATCTTATAATTGGTTAGGGCAAATAATGCATCCTGAAAATTACAATTTTTCACCGGAAATTTTACAATATATAAAAGCAACAGGATTTTTGCCTTTGGGTGAATTTTTGAGAGTTCCAGAATTCGGATTTTCTTTAACATTACAAATTGATGCATTAAGCGTTGCAATGCTAATGCTTACGAGTTTGTTGCTTATTTTGGTTGTATTCACATCTTGGAACGAAAAATATCAAGCAGCTTATTTTTCTCTTTTGATATTATTTAGCGGTCCTATTTTTGGTGTTTTTATGACTACGAATGTTTTATGGTTTTTTATGTTTTGGGAATTAACTCTTGTTCCTATGTTATTTTTAGTCGGAATATGGGGAGCAGAGAGAAGAATATATGCTGCTATTAAATTTTTTCTTTTTACACATGTATTTGCTATGTTTATGTTTATTGGATTTTTCTTATTATATAAACAAACAGGTTATTGGGATTTTACTTTAATTAAAGAAAGTGCTTTGGCAACTCCTGCTCTTATATGGTGGCTTATGTTTATAGGCTTTGCGGCAAAATTACCTATATTTCCATTTCATACATGGCTTCCGGACGCTCACGTTCAAGCTCCTAGCAGTATTTCCGTTTTGCTTGCCGGAGTGCTATTGAAAATGGGTGCATACGGTCTTATAAGATTTACAGTTGAGCTTTTGCCTGCGACTACACAAAAATTTGCGATATGGATGGTAATTTTCGGTCTTCTAACAACGTTTTTTGCTGGTATGCTTGCTGTTTATGAAAAACATATCAAAAAAATGGTTGCATATTCGTCAATCTCTCATATGGGATTAGTTGTAATTGCAATAGCTACAATGAGTTATGACGGTTTAAGTGCTGCGCTTTATGAAATGATAGGACATGCTTTGGTTATTTCTCCTTTGTTTTTAATTGCAGGATGGCTTCATCATAAAACACACAGCTGGTATATGACCGATATGGGAGGCATTATGAAATATGCTCCTTATGCCGGAACAATTTTTATGCTTGCTGGTATGGCTGCGCTCGGTCTTCCCGGAACAATGGGATTTGTAGGGGAGCTAACGATTATAATTTCAGCTGTTAAATCTTTTGGATGGTGGATAGCGGTTATTGCTCTTGGCGGATTGATTTCTGCCGGTTATATTATCTGGGCTGTGAGAAGGGCTATACACGGTGAACCAAGTGAACTTGTGATGAAAACAAATTTTTCAATGAGTTTTGCGGAAAAATTTGCTTTGGCTGCTTTTGCGTTTTTAATCATTTATTTCGGGATAAATCCACAGCCTATATTTGATGTTGCAAATCAAGCATTTAGCTTTCTTGGAGGTATGTAATGAGTTTTATAATATTAATTGCGGCGGGATTGATTGTTCCATTGTTTTATAGAAGCAATATTTTTATTGCTAAAACAATAGCGGTAATAGCATTTTTGACTGCCGCTTATTTTATTTATCAGGGGCAGTCTTTAAATGACATTTTTCCGTATTTTGATTTGAATAAAGCTACAATGTTAATGGAATTTGCTCTTTTGGCGACGCTTGCAGCTGTTTCCGTTTCATTAACGGGGTTTGAGAGACCATTAATAGCACAAATGTTGTTTTTAGCCGGAATTGCTTTGGCTTTGCTTGAAAGTAACAATTTATTTTTATTTATTGTTTTGTTTGAGGCGATGGCTATTATTTCATATATTCTTGTTGCAAACATAAGAAACTTTTTTAATGCGGAAGGGGCGATAAAAGCATTTATTGCCGGAGGTGTTGCAAGCGGTATTATATTACTCGGATTTGCACTTTTTAGTTTCGTTACTGATTCTTTTAATTATGCAAATATGAATGTAAACGGTAAATATACATTAATTGCCGTTGCAATTATGCTTGCAGGAATTTTTTATAAATTAACGGTTGTTCCTATGCATGCATGGGCTGCAGATGCTTATTCACAAGTAAATCATGCAGCGGCTGCTATTTTGAGCGGTGTTATTAAAAGTGTTGTTTTGGTCGCAACATTTAAAGCTTTTTATAAATTTTTAATCGCATATCCGTTAGCAACGGTTTTGATATTCAGTTTCTTTGCCATTTTAACTATGACATTAGCAAATTTTATGGCGCTTTGGCAAAAAAGAATTTCAAAAATACTCGCTTATTCATCAATTGCACATAGCGGTTATGCATTAATTCCTTTTGCGGCAGCAGCAAGTATATATTCATATGCAGGTGTTTTATATTATGCAATAGCTTATATTTTTATGCAAACAAGTGTGTTTTTAATTTTGAACGATTTTAGAAGAGAAGCAGGAGTGAAATATTTGAGAGATATTAAAGGTATGGGTAAAAGAGCACCTATTCATTCCTTGTTTTTTACAATTCAGCTATTTTCACTTGCAGGTATTCCTTTGCTTGCTGGATTTTTGGCAAAAGCAGTGGCATTTTATTCGGGTGTAGATGCCGGATTATGGGGAGTTGTTTTGATTGCAGCGCTTAACTCGGCATTAGCAGTGGGATATTATGTTTGGATAATAAAACATATCTATTTTGACGAAGCGGAAAACAATCAAAAAATTGAAATGAGTGCGGGAAGTTTGATAAGTCAATTGATACTTCTTACAGGAACACTATATTTCGGAATTGTTGCATCGGGAATATTGGGTGCCACTATTTCCTTTTAACCTTTTAAAAACCGATTAAAACCAATAAAAAGGTTTGATTTGAAATTTCTTTTTTTTCTTTTTCCTATAATTTTAATGGCATTGGAAATTAATGTCGATTATTATCAGGGAAATAAAAGTGAAATATTAACGTTATATAATAATTTTCCGTTTAATTGTAAAAAAGAAAAAAATGAAATATTATGCATATTCGATCGTATTCCCACAACCACTGTTTTTAAAACAAAAACAAAATTTTTTACTTTTAATCCTGTTTTTAAAAAGAAAAAATTCATATTAAAAATAGAATGTTTTTCAAAATGTTATATTTTTGCAAAAAGGGATAATTTATATAATAATCCTTTAATTTCTTTAAACCAACTTAAAAAAGCTAAAAAGTGGATAATAATTGCAAATAAAGAAACTTTTTTGATGAAAAAAAAAATAACAGGATTAGATTTTTATTTTCATAATTCTCCAAGGATTTTTATAGGAGCTGTAGATGAAAACCAAAATCCCATAAACATAAATGATCAAGCTCCTGATGTAATTAAGTATTTTAATATTTTAAAAAAATTTAAAAAAGGAAAAGATGTAAGTATTGATATAGATAATTTTGTTAATAATTATCCTAATTCCGTTTTTTTATCGGATGTTTTGTATATGAAGATGGTTTTACTTTTCAATAATAACGATTTTGAAGATGTGGTGAGTATAGGAAAAAAATGGATAAAAAAATTTTCTTATGACGAAAAACTTCCTAAGGTTTTACTTTTAATGGCAAGAGCTTATTCAAACATGGGATTTTTAAGTAATGCTAGTTATTTTTTCAATAGAATTATTACAGAATATCCCAATACAAAAGAATCCGAACTTGCAATGATTTATCTTGCTGATCAGCTTTATTCTACCGGGGATTTTAAAAAAGCTATGAAACTTTATGAAAATGTCCTTTTTTCAACGAACGATATAAATATAGCATCTCTTGCAGCCATAAGAATTGCTTCGAGATATATGGATAAAGGAAATTTCAAAAAAGCTTACGAATATTACAAAAAAATTTATAAAGCAAATAAAAAATTTTTACTTAAAAATAAGCAAAAAGCATATAATTTAGCTAAATTGCTTGCTAATCATCAAATGTATTCCCTTGCGATTGATATAGGTGGTGATTTATTAAAAAAACTCAAAAAATTCAATAGTTTATATGAACCATTATTGTATCATTTGGCACTTTGGAGTTATCAAAACAAAGAGTATAAAAAAGCTATCAAATATATAAATTTATATTTAAAATTATTTCCATACGGAGATTATTCAGACCAATTAACTTCTCTTAGAGACAAAGTTTTGTTTAATTTACCCGATAATAATTTAACAAAAGCTTTAAATAATATAAATAGAATTTTAAAAGAATATAAAGGCAGTGCAATATATATAAAAGCTTTAATTAAAAAAGCGGAAATTCTTTATAAACTCAAAAAATATGATGAAATTTTAAAAATGGAAAATGATCTTGAAAATATTTCAAAAACCATATGGCCCGAAAAAAATAAATTTTTATTAAAGGTTAAAAAAGAGTATGCTGTTTGGCTTTTAAAAAATAAAAAATGCTTAAAAGCGGATGAAATAATAAACAAGTATCATTTAAGCTTGGATAAAAAATATGACGGAGATATTTATAAATGTGCCATTAAAGCACTTGATTATAATCTTGCATCAATAGTTTGTAACAAATATTTGGATTCTCCAAATGATAAAATTTTTGTAAAATGGATGAAAAGAAAAATAGAAGCTTTAAGAGGTTTAAATGATAATAAGGATTTAATAGACGCGATAGACGATTTATGTCAAGTTTATAAAAAATGTTATAAATATAAATTATATAAATTTTTTGCTTTGTGGCAATTAAAAAAGTATGATGAAGCATTAAAAATTGCAAACAATTTGAAGGAAAAAAAGATTAAAAATACGGATGTTTATATAAATATTATCAGGTGGGCTCTTAAAAATAATAATAATTTGCTTGCGGCAATGTATGCAAAAAAAATAATAGATTTGCAAAATTATTTTAAAGCTTATCCTTATTCGCCTTTTGCAGATTTTGTATTTGCAAAATATACCGACAATAAAAAAGAAGCGATAAACGTATTAAAAAATCTTTTGAAAAGAGTTAAAGGAGAAGATAAAGCCAGAGCTTTATTTATGCTTGCAAATCTAACAAAAAACAAAAAATATTTAAATGAATGTTTAAAAGTTAAAAATTCAACACTTTGGAAGGGGCTTTGTAAAGACGCATTAAGTATTTTTTAGATTATTTAAGATAATGTTTTCAAGTTTTTCAAACGGAGCTTTTATGGTGTTAAATTGTGTTTTATTAAACGTTTGCTGTCTTTTGGCCAGTCTTGCGGTATCGGTTATAATTTTTTCAAAAAGTTTTTCTTTATCGTATATACCGTTAAAATAATCCAAAACCTCTTTGATTCCAATAGCTTTTAGTGCCGGTAAGCGTCTGTCTTTGTATCTGCTTTCAAGATACGCCACTTCGTCTATAAGCCCTTTTTTGAACATTTTTTTAGTTCGTTTAATAATTCTTTCTCGGAGTATTTTTCTATCTATTTCTATTTCAAAAATTGGAATTTCGGGTAATACGGGAGAAGGCGGATTTTTTTTGAAATATTTGCTTGGCGGTAGGTTAGTGGCAAGGAAAATTTCGGCACCTTTACTTATTCTGTAAGTATCGTTAGTCGAAATTTTTGAGGCAAATTCGGGATCGATTTTTTTTAATTTTTCAAAACCGAATTTTTTGGCTTCTTTTTTTATCTCTTTTGTAATTTTTGGCATAGGGGAAATACCCTCAATCATGGCTTTTAGATAAAAACTTGTTCCGCCTACAATTATTATGTTTTTATGCGGAATTTTTTTGTATATTTCAATAAATTTAGTTACATCAAATTTTTCATTCGGATATATTTCATTTATTCCGTAATGTTTTATTAAATTCAGCTCTTTCTCATCCGGTTTTGCAGAGGCTATGTCTATTTCTTTATAAATACTAAGGCTATCAAGCGAAAGTATTTCAAAATTCAGTTTTCGTGCAAGTTTAATTGCCAAATTGCTTTTTCCGCTTGCGGTAGGACCGATAAGAGCAAACAAAATTTACCTTTTTTGTTACAATTATACAATAAGAAGAGCGAATGTATTGATGAGTAGATTTAAATTATTTAAAAAAAACGGAGTATAAATGAATATAAAAAAATATATGGAACTTGTAAAATTCGAACATACGATTTTCAGTATTCCTTTTATATTAATAGCTATGATTGTGGCGGCAAACGGGTGGTTTGGATGGAGGCTTTTTATTTTGGGGATTATTGCGGCTGTTAGTGCCAGGAACTTTGCAATGGCCGTTAATAGATATCTTGATAGGGATATTGACGCAAAAAACCCGAGGACAAGGAACAGGGTCAGTGTAACAGGCGTTGTCAAACAAAACGAAATGTTGATTTTTATTATTATAAACGCACTTATTTTTATTATATGTGCATATTTTATTAATAATTTGGCTTTTAAACTTTCAATTCCGGTGCTGATAATTTTGGGAGGATACAGTTATTTTAAAAGATTTAGCGAGTTTGCCCATTTGATTTTGGGTCTTTCTTTGGGACTTGCTCCTATTGCCGGAGCTGTTGCTATTAGCGGTTCAATTCCTTGTTGGAGTGTTCTTTTGGCAATCGGGGTTATGTTTTGGGTTGCGGGATTTGATGTTTTATATTCCCTGCAAGATATCGAATTTGATAAAAACGAAGGGCTTTATTCTATTCCTTCGAAACTCGGAGAAAATGCCGCCCTTTTTATATCGAAATTTTTTCATTTATTAAGCGTAATTTTTTGGGCTTTATTTGTTATTTATGCAAAGCTTGGTTTTTTTGCTTGGCTTGGAGTCATCACGGCTGCTATAATGCTATGGTATGAACAAAAACTTGTAAATAAGGATTATAAAAATATTCCCGTTGCTTTTTTTAATGTAAACGGATATCTTGGAATTATATTTTTAATTTTTATCATATTAGATAAGGTATAAAATGAGATTTGTAAAAGCTTTTGTAAAAATAGAATTCGATTTTTTTGAAAAAAAATATCAAGAAGAATTTGATAAACTCGGGAGTGAAAGTTCCGATCCGATAGGTCAATTTATAAAACTTGCGAAAGCAAGAGGGGAGACAAAAGAAACAGATCCCGTGCTGCTTGAACTTTTGATAGCTTTGCATAGAAAAATAGATGAACTTGGAGCGTATATAAAAAACGAAAAGAAAAATCTTTTACGTTTAAAATTTAAAAGTGAAACCGAAGGTTTGGGTTTTGAATATTTTAAGTTAAAAGATAATCTTTTGGAGAAAAACAAAAAATATTACGGAAGGTTTAATTTACCGGTTTTTCCGCAGAGGCTAGTGCCTGTAATATTTGAGGGAGTTGAAGGGAACATTGCAAAAATTATACATATGCACGAAAAAGACCAAAAAGATTATAATGCTTTTATTATGGCAAGAGAAAGAGCGATTATTAGGGAAATGAGGGGGAAAAATGAGTAATGAGGAATTGAATCTTATTATATTTGTCGGATTAAGTATTTTTATGCTTTTTTTGTTTTTGTTTATTTTAAAAAGAGAAAAAATAAACGAACAAAAATTTGCTGCGTTCGAACTTTCACTCGAAGAAGCTCACAAAGAGATTTATCTGCTTAAAAAAGAATTCAAAAATAACGAAATAACCAAAAAAATTCAAAAAATTGAAAATATTATCGAATCGATTGTAGATGATGTCAGAGCAATTGAAGGAAAAAATATAGAATTGATAGAAACATTAAAAAATCAAATACAAGAGCTTTCTTCCGAAATAAAAAAAAGTAAAATTCCTCAAATGAATTTTGTTAATAAAACGGATGAGGAGAAAATAAAAAATTTATACAAAAACGGATATTCTATTGAAGAAATTTCAAGAGAACTTAGAATTCCGGCAGGGGAAGTTGAATTGATTCTTAAATTTTCCTCTTTCTAAACTTAAAATTAGCTTAATTTAAGGTTTTTTTAAGAATTCTACATTAAAATTCTACACCTAAAAAATTCACAAAAGGTGTGATAATGAAATTTACAAAATCAATAAAACCCGAAGAGGTTAAAAGAGAGTGGATACTTATAGATGCCAAAGACAAATTATTCGGTAGATTAATAAGTGAAATTGCAACAATTTTAAGAGGAAAACATAAACCGTATTTTACTCCGCATGTGGATTGCGGTGATTATGTTGTTGTAATAAATGCAAGTAAAGTTAAATTTTCAAAAGAAAGCAAATTAAATAACAAATATTACAGACATACGGGCTATTTTGGCGGAGTTAAAGAAGAAACGGTTGCAAAACTGCTTGAAAACAATCCTGAAAAATTGTTTAAACTTGCAACAAGAGGAATGCTTCCTAAAACAAAGCTTGGAAGAAATATGCTTAAAAAACTTAAAGTTTATGCCGGGGAAAATCATCCTCATACAGCTCAAATAAAGGGTAACTAATGAAAATGCACGGAAAAATTTACGCAACTGGAAAAAGAAAAGAGGCAGTGGCTAAGGTTTGGATAAAAAACGGAAGCGGAGAGATAAAAGTAAACGGAAAAACTCTGGATGAATTCTTAGGCGGAAGAGAAGCTTTGAAACTAAGGGTAAAATGGCCTTTGATGCTAACCAAACAAGAAGGTAATTTTGATATAGAAGTTAAGGTATTAGGCGGGGGATTTGCAGCTCAGGCGGATGCTATAAAGCACGGAATTTCAAAAGCGTTGGTTGAATATGCGCCTGAATTTAGAAGCATTTTAAAACCTGCTGGACTTCTTACAAGAGATGCAAGAGAAGTAGAAAGAAAAAAATACGGGAAAAAGAAAGCAAGAAAATCTCCTCAGTTCTCAAAAAGATAATTTTTTCTCCCTATTTTTTATATTTGTTATAATTTTGTCAAAAAGGCAAAATATGAAAAAAGTTGTTTTTTTATCTTTTTTGTTAATATTTACCGCTTGTTCGAATGTTGCTCAAACCACTTCCAAAATAAAATCGTTTACCAAATGTTATATTCATAAATTGCCTGCTCCATTTTGGGTATGTTATCAGTCCTCTTTTATGTCTGTGGGGAAAATAAAAGTTTCAAAAAACAATGGATTAAATGAAGAAATAGCTTATTCAAAAGGGCTTAATAATTTAATTTTCAAACTTCAAAGAAAAACTTCTTTGATGCTTAAAAATCTTAATATTGAAAATAAAAAAATATTGACTGATATTAAACGTTTTGTAATATTAAATTCTATACAAGGGCACAACTGGTTTGATAAAAAAAATCATATATTATATGTAGAGGTTGAAATCAACAAGGATAATTTTAGAAAGTTTTTACAGCAAGAATTAAAAATAAATAAAAAACTTTTCAAAGATATTTTTGATGAAAGTTTTTGATTTCGTAATAATAGGCGGGGGAATAGCCGGACTTGCGATATCTTATTTTTTAAAAGAAAAAAATATTTTGTTGATTGATAAAAAGGGTATTTTAGAAGGTGCAAGCGGTGCAGCGGGGGCTTTTTTGTTTCCAAAAATAGGGCTTAAAAGCAGATATACCGATTTTATAAATTCGTCTTTAATTTTTTCGTTTAAGTTTTACGAAAAACTTAGAATTTCCACGCATAAAAAGGGTGTTTTGCTTTTGCCAAGGGATGAGAGGGATATTGAAAAATTTAAAAATTACGAAAAACATATAACCCTGCCTTTTAAGAAAAGAGAAGGCGGATTTTTCTTTAAAGACGGTGGATTTGTAGAAGTTGATGAAATAAAAGAGAAAATAAAGTCTCCTTTTTTAAAAGAGGAAGTCGTTGAAATAAAAAAAGAGAATGATTTATGGAAAATAAACGATATTTATTCTAAAAATATAATTTTAGCTACCGGATATGAAAACATAATGAAAATTCCTTATATAAAAATAAGACCGGTTTGGGGAGAGAGGATTGAAATAAAAAGTGAAAAATGTAAAGTGAAAAATGAAAAATTAAATTTTGATATTTTTTATCATAAAAACTGTTCGATTGCAAAAGTAGGAGATAAATTAAGAATTGGAGCGACACATAAAAGAAATTGTCTTGAATGCAGGGAAAATGAAAAAGAAGCGAAAGAATTGATTGAAAAAGCAAGAGAAGTTATTAATATTGAAAATTATGAAATAGTAAGTATTAAAGGTGGGCAAAGATCTGCAAGTATTGATTATTTCCCTGTTTTGGGCAATGTTATAGATGTCGATAAAACATTAAAAATTAATCCAAAAGTTATCAAAGGCGAATTTCCCAAAGAGATAAAATATATTAAAGGATTGTATATAATTAATGGAATGGGAGGCAGAGGTTTTTCTAATGCCTTAATGTGTGCTAAAATGTTAAAAGAATTTATTTTTGAAAGAAAAGATTTGGGAGTGCTTGATTCCAAAAGGCTTTTTATCAAATGGGCAAGAAAAGAAGGGGAGAGGTATATAAATAAACATATGTCAATTACAAATTACTAATATATTAAAGGAAAGATATGCTTAAAATAGATAAAGTAACAAAGCAATTCGGTGGGGTGATTGCAATAAAAGATGTTTCTTTTCGTGTAAAACCGACTGAAATTTTTGCTCTGGTTGGTCCTAATGGTGCGGGTAAAACGACTCTTTTTAATATTATTACAGGAGCTTTTAAACCTACAAGCGGACATATATATTTTAAAGACGAGGAAATTACAGGGCTAAATCCCGTAAAAATCGTTCAAAGAGGAATTGCCAGAACATTTCAAAATATTAGGCTTTTCGGAAGTTTGAGTGTGCTAGAAAACGTGCTTATAGGTTTTGAACAATCTCTTGAATATACATATTTCGAGGCGCTTTTAAGATTTCCGAGATTTTTCAAACAGGAAAGAATTCATAAAGAACTTGCAATGGAAATACTTAAATTTTTGGGAATTGATAAATATGCTGCTTTGAATGCAAAAGCGTTAAGTTATGGAAATCAAAGAAAAGTTGAAATAGCAAGGGCTCTTGCAACCGAGCCCGATTTATTGCTTCTTGATGAACCGGCTGCTGGTATGAATCCCAAAGAAACGGACGAACTTGCCGATACTATTTTTAAAATAAGAGAAGAAAAAGAAAAAACAATTCTTTTTATAGAACATGATATGAAATTTGTGCAAAAAATAGCTGATAGGGTTATGGTTTTGGATTACGGTAAAACAATTTTCGAAGGAAAACCGGCGGATATGATGAAAGATGAAAAGGTAATCAAAGCCTATTTAGGAGACATCGATGTTGAAAGTAAATAATTTAAAAGTGAAATACGGGGTAATTGAAGCTGTAAGAGGAATTGATTTTGAGGTGAAATCAGGTGAAATTGTAACTATAATTGGAGCAAATGGAGCGGGTAAAACATCCACTCTTAACGCTATTTTCAATTTAGTGAAAAAAGAAGGCGAAGTTAAATTCGTAGATGCTGATATTTCCAATGTTCCTACTCACGGAATTGTGAAAAGAGGACTTTCTTTGGTTCCTGAGGGAAGGAAAATATTTATAAATTTGACTGTCGAAGAAAATTTGAAAATAGGTGCATATGTTAATGAAGAAAATTTCGAAGAAAAAAAAGAAGAAATGTATAAACTTTTTCCAAGACTTAAAGAAAAAAGAGGAAATTACGGAGGAAGTTTAAGCGGGGGAGAACAACAAATGCTTGCAATTGCAAGGGCTTTAATGAGTGAGCCCAAAATGCTTGTTTTGGATGAACCATCTTTGGGGCTTGCTCCTATAATTGTAAAAGATGTGTTTGAGACATTAGTAAACCTTAATAAAAAAGATGATGTAACTATTCTTTTGGTTGAGCAAAATGCCGCTGCGGCTTTAAAAATTGCTAATAGGGGATATGTTATGGAAAACGGCAAAATAGTTCTTGAAGATGAAGCTAAAACATTATTAGGAAGCGAAGAGATTAAGAAAAAATATCTCGGTATGGAATAATGAATGAAGTAGAAGCACGTTTTAATCATTTTAAAATTAATATATTAAAATTATCCGTTTTACTTACCTTTTTCTTAGGAGTTTTATTTTTTTTATTTCATTTGTTTTTTTATAAAGGAAAGCATCAGTTTTTAGTGAATTTTGTGGAATTTTTATTAGTTTTAGTTTCTTTTTTTTCTTATAAATTTATCTCGGAGAAAAATTACAAATTTTATGCTGTTATTGAATTTTTTATTATATTATTAACGGTTTGGGTATTATCGATAATATATCCGAATAATGTTTATTTGCCAATATGGATGTTTGGAACATTAATTGTGTTTAGTTTATGCACTGATATTGTATTAGGAATAATTTTTTTAATAATCAGTATTATAATATTTGATTTTTTGTTTATTAAAAGAATAAATATATATTCTTTTCTTACTTTAAATTTTCAATTTATAGCTTATTTTATTTTCGGGATTATTTTAATAATGAAAATTAAATCATTAGAACAAAAGACTTTTTTTTATGAAAATTTATTATATAAAAATTCTTTAATCGATCATTTAACAAAACTTTTTAATAGAAAATATTTCGAAAAAACAGCTAAAATATTATTGGAAAAGGCAAATAGAAACAAAACAAATGTTTTGTTTTTGATGCTTGATTTAGATTATTTTAAAAAAATAAATGATTTATACGGTCATCCTGTGGGAGATATAGTATTGATAAATGTTGCGAATGAAATTAAAAATAGTATTAGAAAAAGTGATCTTTTGGCAAGAATGGGAGGAGAAGAATTTGCAATTTTAATAGAAGATTATAATTTAAATTCTAATCTTGCCGAAAAGATAAGACAAAATATTGAAAAATTGAGATTGTATGAAAATATTACAGTTACCATTAGCATAGGAGGAGTAATTTCAAAAAATTATAATTATGATTATTTATACAAAAAAGCTGATGAAGCTTTATATAAAGCGAAAAAAACCAGAAATAAAGTTGTAATATTTAATGAATTATAATTTATTTAAAATTTTTCCTATTTTTTCTCTCATCCATTTACCCATTTTCATATTGTGATATGCCCATGAAAGATATCCCATATCAATTTCAGCCACGTCTTCAATTAGCATACCTTTATATTTTCCTACATTGAATCTGAATTGAGGTTCAACATCCAAATTTTCGAGATGGTGTTCAATTGAATATTTTACATCAGGGTCTAAATCTGCAAGGTTTAGCATATATTCTATATAATCAGGGTCTTTTATGAGGATGTCTCTGATTTTTTCGAATTTGTATTTGCCTTGATAAAATTTATCATATAAAACTGGTTTTTGTGTTAATTCAATTAATTCTTCTATATTTTTATTAAAATTTTCTCTAATATATTTATACAAAAGATATAAAACAATAACATCTCCAAGTGCATCGTGCGCATTAATTTCAATATTGTATTTTTTGCAAATTTCTTTTTCTTTTTTATATAACCCCAGAGCATAACGGTTGTATTGCAAAGAAAATTTGCCTTCGGGATTAAGATGTCTTATAACTCTGTTTGTATCTATGAGTTTAAAGAAGCTGTTAAACCCGTCTTTACTTAGCATATCAAGATCAAAAGGGGCATTGTGAATTACAATTAAATTTTCAGGAGAATTTAATTCCTTTAATCTTTTAAAAGCTTTTGTGTGTTTTATTTTAGGAGCGTTTTGAACCATTTCAGGTGTAATATGATGAACCGCCATTGCCTCGAATTTTATATCTACATCAGGTCGGACAAGTTCGTTATAAATCTCTTCAATTTCAAAATTTTCATTTACAACCAAATAACTTAATTGGCAAATTCTGTCTTCGTCTTTATTTCCGGTTGTTTCGGTATCAAGTATTATTGTTTTCATTTTTTTCCTTAATAAACGGTATTTTTATAATATAGCCGTCTGTTTTGTTTAAAATTTCAAAATATTTCGAATCTATGTTTTTGTTTGATTGACATTTTATCTCTATATCAATAATCGGATATTTTTTATCTTTTGTTTTGATGTATTCTCCTAATTTTAGTTTTGTGCGAATTTCCACTTTGTTTTGTTTTTCAAAAATTTCAAGAAATATTCGTAAAAGTTCCTTTTTGTTAATATAGATTTCATTTAAAGATAAATCAGGGTATATTTTGAATTTTGTATTTTGTTTGAGTGTAATATATTCGACGGCAAACGTTATTAATTTCAATATGTCTGTTTTTTCAAGATTTTCCAT
>JALVTJ010000047.1 GCA_027036005.1 Nautiliaceae bacterium | reverse complement strand
CCTTCTTTTAAAATTTTATTTTTAAAACTCTCCTCTACTTCATTTAAAAAAATCAAATCCACACTGTAAAGCCCTGAAATTAAATCTATTTTTTCTTTTAATTTTCTTTTTTCTCTAAAACTTAAATCCAAATCAACAGCTATATCAATGTCTGAGTTTTTCCTATAATCACCTCTTGCACGGGAGCCAAAAAGGATTATTTTCTTTGGATTATGTTTTTTAAGTTCATTTATAATATCTCTTAACTTAATTTTCCACTTTTCATTTTTCATTTTCAATTTTCTCATACCCCTTAGGATGCTCGCTTTGCCATTTCCATGCACTTTCGCACATCTCTTTTATCCCCCTTTTAGCTTCCCAGCCTAAAAGCTTTTTTGCCTTATTTGGATTTGCATAAATTTCGGCAATATCACCAGGTCTTCTATCAACTATTTCATAAGGAATTTTAACACCGCTTGCTTTTTCAAAAGATTCTATCATTTCTAAAACGCTATATCCCCTGCCCGTTCCAAGATTTACAATCAAAGGCTCGTTAAGATCATTATTATTCAAATATTCAATTGCTTTTACATGAGCCTTTGCCAAATCAACCACATGAATAAAATCTCTAACTCCGGTTCCGTCTTTTGTAGGATAATCTCCTCCGAAAACTCTAAGTTTAGGTAATTTACCAACTGCAACCTGAGAGATAAAAGGCATCAAATTATTCGGAATTCCACTCGGATCTTCTCCTATAATCCCGCTTTCATGTGCCCCAACGGGGTTAAAATATCTCAAAATCGCAATTTTAAAAGAATTATCACTGATAAAAAGGTCTTTAAGTATCTCTTCAATCATATATTTGCTTTTGCCATATGGGTTTGTAATTCCAATTCCCGTTTGCATATCTTCCGTTACTGGCATTTTTTCCGGCTCTCCGTAAACCGTAGCGGATGAACTGAATACAAATTTTTTAACATTAAACTCTTTCATAACTTCTAAAAGTGTATTTGTTCCGCAGACATTGTTTTCATAATAAATAAGCGGTTTTTCAACAGATTCCCCAACAGCTTTAAGACCTGCAAAATGAATTACACTATCAATTTCATTTTCACTAAAAATTTTTCTTAAAAGCTCTTTATCTCTAATATCGCCTTTAATGAATGTAATTTTTTTATTTATAATCTTTTCGACTCTTTTTATTGCCTCTTGCGAAGAATTTGAAAGATTATCCAAAACAATAAAATCAAATCCGGCATCGTTTAACTCAATTAAAGTATGACTTCCTATATATCCTGCTCCTCCGGTAACTAAAATCATTTTTCTACTCCACTGTTACAGATTTTGCCAAATTCCTTGGCATATCGACATCATTTCCCATTCTAATGGCAACTTCAAGTGCCAAAAGCTGAGTAATTACCATCATTTCAAAAAATTCCACCAACGGATGATTTGTCCCGCTGATTTTAATAAAATCGTCTGTCATTTCGATATATTCGCTTGAAATTGTAAGTGTTGTAGCATCACGTGCGACAAGTTCTTCGATATTTGATTTTGTTTTTTCATAAAGAATGTTTTTAGATAAAAGCGCTACCACAAAAAGCCCTGGATCAGCCAAAGCAATAGGCCCGTGTTTCATCTCTCCGGCAGGATATCCTTCTGCGTGAATATAGCTTATTTCTTTAAGTTTTAATGCTCCTTCAAGTGCAAGCGGATAAAAAATATCCCTTCCTATAAAGAAAAATCCGTGTCCGTGAAGATATCTTTTTGAAAGTCTTTTAATTTTTTCGTGTTTGCTCACATCGACTTTAACAGCCTCAATAGCTTCGTTTATTGCATCATATTCGTTTATGCCTCCCAAATAATTCGCAAGCATCCAAAGTGTCATAACTTGCGTTGCAAACGCTTTGGTTGAGGCTACACCTTTTTCTATACCGGCTCTTAACAAAATTGTCTTATCCGCTTCACGAACAATCGAAGAATTATCCACATTACAAAGCGCAAGTGTTTTTAAACCTTTTCTTTTTGCCATTTTAAGAGTTTCAAGTGTATCGGCCGTCTCACCACTTTGGGAAATTACAATAAAAAGAGTATCTTTATTTAAAAGCGGCTTTCGATATCTAAGTTCGCTTGCAACCTCTACATTTACCCTTATTTTTGCATTTCTTTCAATCAGATACTTTCCTACAAGTCCCGCATGATAGCTTGTCCCGCATGCGGAAATAATGATATTATCAATTCCTTCAAAAAAACTTTTGTTAAGTTCATCGAATTTTATGCCTTCTTTTGTATTTCTTCCTAAGGTATTTTCTCTTAACACATCGAATTGCTCATAAATTTCTTTTTCCATATAAAACCTAAATCCATCCTTTTTGGCGGATTCTTTGTTTGTCGGAAGAGGTTTAAAAGAAGGGATTATCTCTTTTTCTTTGAATAAATGAAGCTTATTCTCAACAAACCCCCATTCGCCATCTTCCAAATAATGCGCACTGTTTGCATATCCAATTAACGGTGCATCGGAAGATGCGAAATAAAACTTGCCGTCATTTTTCGCAATTATCAAAGGGGAGCCGTTTTTAGCAAAAAATATTTTATCGGGATCACTTTTAGTAATAAGCAGTATTGCATAAGCTCCTTCAATTTCATCAAGTGTTCTTTTAAACGCTTTTAACGCATCTCCGTCATAATAATATTCAAAAAGCCTGAGTATTACCTCCGTATCGGTTTGAGATATAAATTCGATTCCTTCTTTTGTAAGTTTTTTTTTAATTTCCTGATAATTTTCTATAATTCCGTTATGCACAAGAGCTCCAAATTGCCCTTTGTGAGGATGTGCGTTGAGTTCGGTGGGTTTTCCGTGCGTCGCCCATCTGGTATGACCTATACCCATATACGGATTTTTAAACTTTATTTTCTTAATTTTTTCTTCAAGATTTTTAAGCTTGCCTACGGATTTAATCACTTTTAAATCCTCTTCATCCATAACGGCAATTCCGGCAGAGTCATACCCTCTGTATTCAAGCTCTTTTAACCCCTCTATCAAATATTCAACCGGATAATCAATTCCTATACACCCTACGATTCCGCACATTATTTAAATTCCTTTTCATAAAAATAATTTGTAGCTTCAATAAATCCTTCCACGCTTCCACAATCAAATCTTTTGCCTTTAAATTTATACGCCAAAACCATTCCTTTTTTAGCCTGTGCCATTATCGCATCGGTTAGCTGTATCTCTCCGCCTTTTCCAGGCTTTATATTTTTAAGCTCGTCAAATACATCGGGAGTTAAAATATATCTGCCTATCGCGGCAAGAGTACTCGGCGCTTTATCAATATCGGGTTTTTCTACCATATTTTTTATCATTATCACATCTTCTTCAATAATTTTCCCTTCTATTATTCCATATTTATTTACTTCTTTTTTATCTACTTCTTCAACAGCAACTATCGAGCATTTATATTTTTTATAAAGCTTGACCATCTGGCTCAACACTTCCCCCACGCACAAATCATCGGCCAAAACAACGGCAAACGGATTATTTCCGATTAGCGACTCTCCTGTTAAAACAGCATGACCAAGCCCTAACATCTCTTTTTGCCTGACATAAGTAAAAGTGCATTTCTTTATCATTAAATTGGTTTCTTTTAAAAGCTTGGCTTTATTTGAATCTTTAATTTTTTCTTCAAGTTCTGGTGAAAAATCAAGATAATCCTCAATAGCTCTTTTGTTTCTACCGGTTACAAATCCTATCTCGAAAATTCCCGCATTCATACACTCTTTTATTCCGTAATGAATAAGAGGTTTATTTACAATAGGTAACATTTCTTTTGGCACCGATTTGGTGGCCGGCAAAAATCTCGTTCCATAACCTGCGGCTGGGAAAAGCGCTTTTTTAATCATTTTTGCTCCTTAAATATTTTATAAAAATTACCGTCTTTTCTTTTTTATCTTTCAATAAAACACTATTTTTGCTAACCCGATAATAAATATTTTCGGATTTTTCAATAAATCCGTCTTTTGTTTTTTTATAAAAACCAAGAGAAAGCGGCTCTTTATTTAAAATTTTATCAAAAACGTCTTCTTTTAAGCCTTTGAAATATTTTTTCATAAAATCTTTTTTATTAAAACAATGATTATTTACACATATCTTATTCTCTTCAAGAGTAAAACTAACCGGTTCGCTGCCCGCTTTATAAATAATCAATTCTTTATATCCCAATCCTTCTTTTAAAAATCCTTCATCAGCTATTTTTATTTTAGGGGAATTTATTGTTACAAAAACAGGCGTAGTCTTTATCGCACAACCAATAAAAAAAATGAAAAGTGTAAAGTGAAAAATGAAAAATCTTTTCATCTTATCTTCTTTATTTTGTAATTGTTTATTTTATAAATATTTGACGGCTCTCCTTCAAAAAAACCTTTTTTCCCTTCCACTATAATATCAGCTTGTTTCATAGCCCATTTTTTATCAAACTTTTCTTTGCTCAAATTTGCAGAAGTAGAATACATCCATTTAAATTTTTTTAAAAATCTGAGGTGATTTTCATCTTTTACCACCCTAAAAGATTCACCGTTTTGATAAATAAAAGTGCTTTTTTTCGCTCTTCTAACTATGTTCTTAAATTTTGCCGGAACTCTGGTAAAAGTTTTAAGGGTTTTTAAACTTTCTACTTCAATAAGAACTTTTTGATTAATATCTCTTTTTTTGATTTTATTAAGTTTTTTATAATCCCTTGATAAAAATCCCACTGTTGTATCGGTTTGAGCTAAATAAACATTATTCGGATTCATTTTTTAAATTTTCCAGTTTTTTTACTATAAAAGACAAGTAATGGTTTTCATCAATAATATAATCTATTATTTCATCTCTTTTGTCTTTTTTTATTTTTTTTATTCTATTTATAATTATATCTTCCAGCCAATTAATATTATCTTTGGCAATATTTAAAACCGCTTCGGGATCTATTCCAAAATATTTATGAATCAGAATATTTCTAAAATCCACAACTTTTCTTTTATTTTTATCTTCTTCAAAAACGCCGTAATCAATACAGTTTTTCATAGCTTCACCGATAATTTCAAATTCCCTTATCACACTATCCCAATCTCTGTAACTAAAAACCAAATCATCGGCATTATCATAATTTTTTGTAATATCTTTTATTTTTTCCACAGCTACAAGAATATCAAACAAAAAAAGTTCTTTTTCCCTTTCAGACATAAATCATATCCTTTTTAATAAACTTTTTAAAAACAGGTCTTATTGCATCATAATATCCTATATCTATGTTTTTTTTCAGATGTTTCATTAAAAAATATTTCACTTCCAATAAATCAAAATAATTCTTTTTTTCAGCTTTTATAATTGCAATATCAATATCGCTTTCTTTTTTATCATCTCCTCTTGCAACAGAACCGAAAATTGCAAATTCTTCAATTCCGAATTTTTCTTTTAAAACAGGTTTTAATGAACGAAGTTTATTTATAATTTTTTCATTCATATAAATCCTTTTTTTTATTTAACATTATAGCAATTTCATCCATTTGAATATTTTCTTTTTGTTTCTGTTTTTTGAGCTGTTTTTTTATCTCCGTTGTTTGAAGGTATTTCATTTTCTCATAATCAATATTGGCATCTTTATACTTTGCACTCAAAAGATCTTTTCTTTCATTTAGCATATTAAGCTGGCTTTTGTAATTTTCAATTTCGTCTCTAATAGCGCTTTGCATGGATTTTATTTGATATATTTCTTTAAAATTGCCTTTATCCGGGAAAGAAAAAGAATTAAACTTAATTTGAAGCTCTCTTATTTTATTACTAATAAGTTTAATGGCATTGTTTACTTTTATTAAATCTTTTTCAATTTTTTTAAGTTCGTTTTTTTTTATTTTTACAATCGAATCAAATTTTGTTTTCATTGGACTTT
>JALVTJ010000046.1:13166-27251 GCA_027036005.1 Nautiliaceae bacterium | reverse complement strand
AATTTTTGATATAATTATTAAAAAAGGAAAAATATGGCAAAAATAAATGATCAGGTATTAAGTTTCGGGGAAATTCAAGAACCTCATGAGTGTATAACCATTGCTTACGGATCTGTCAGAGTTGAAGCTGAAAAATTATATGGCAATGTCTTACCTACCGATGCTGTTAGGGAAGTTATAATAATGCTTCAACAACAAGCCGAAGAAATGGATGCAAACGGAGTTAAAAATATCAGTATTACAATCACTCCTACAAAAAACGACAAAGGTGAAGATGTAATCGATTATTACGCAATGGGAACATTAATCAAATTCAAATAATTCCGCATAAATTATTAACAACAAGCGGTAAAAATTGATGTTCCGCTTTTTTTAATGTTTTGTGATATTCTTCAAAATTTTTGAAAAAATGCGGATTTATATGATATTGTAAAATTATTTTACCGCTGTCCAGATCTTTATTAGCGTAATGAATAGTGATACCGCATCCTTTTTTGGCTTCAAACGAACGTTTATCTGCATTAAGCCCTTTAAATTCGGGCAAAATACTCGGATGTAGATTTATAATTTTATTTTCAAAAGCATTTATTATTACAGAAGGAATAATTTTCATATATCCTGCAAGGATTATTAAATCGGGATTGGTTTTGATTAATTTATCTAAAATTTCTTCATTTGAAGAAGAAATCATAATTTCCGGAAGCTCTGGAAAATTCAAAGCTTTGGAATCTTTTCTATTTGTAATTCCTAAAATAACTTCGTAATTTTTTTGATGTTTTAAAAGATTTATAAAATTACTTCCGCCTTTTCCAAAAAAAACGGCTACTTTTTTCACATATTATCTTTTAAGATTATTTACCGTTTGAAGCATTTCATCGCTCGTTATAATCGCTTTACTAGCAGCATCGTAAGCCCTCTGTCCCGTAATCAAATCGGTCATTTCATCAACCAGCTGAACGTTACTCATTTCAAGAAATCCCTGTCTTATTTCTCCAAGACCGCTATTACCCGGATTATCCACTATCGGATCTCCCGAAGCCGAAGTGTTTATATACAAATTGCTGCCCAATGAATGAAGACCAGCTGGATTTATAAATTTAGCAAGTTGAATTTGACCAATTTGCTGCATCTGGGTTTGTCCGGCTTCTAAAATGCTTACCGTTCCGTCAGTTCCAATTGAAACTTGAACCGTATCGGATGGAAGAGTAATATTGGGAATAAGTTTATATCCATCACTTGTTACTATATCTCCGTTTGAATCGAGTTTAAAAGCCCCGTCTCTTGTATAGGCTATTCTACCGTCAGGCAATTGTATTTGAAAAAATCCATCTCCTTGTATTGCTAAATCCAAATTATTATGAGTTTCTTTAAAATTTCCCTGGGTAAAAATTTTAGTTATAGCAGTAGGTCGGACACCTAACCCTACACTTATTCCGGTAGGAGATTCGGTATCGGTTGAAGTTGAAGTTCCTGCATATTCCATTGTTTGATAAAAAAGATCAGCAAATTCCGCCCTTTGTTTTTTATAACCTATTGTATTTACATTTGCAATATTATTGGATACAACATCTATTTGTGTTTGCTGTGCCATCATCCCTGTTGCAGCCGTATATAAACTTCTTAGCATTTTTATTCTCCTTTTTTCATTTAAAATCTAAAACTTAAAACTTAAAACTCGAAATTTTTTTATTCTTCTCTTCCCTCATCTCTCATTCCTCATTACGCCCTGACATTCGCCAGTTTCTCAATAGCATCACGATTCAAATCATCCATAAATGTCGTCATTACTTTTTGATAAGCTTCAACCATTCTGTTAGTTTGTATTAAATCTGTCATTTGAATTACAGGATTTACATTCGATTTTTCCAAAAATCCCTGTAAAACGGTATTTGTCGTTTCAATTTTTGCTTCTTTGGGATTAAAACTCCATAATGTATTTCCAATTTTTTTCAAAGTATTTAAATTTTTTATTCGAACAATTTTTAACGTTGCAATTTTTTCTCCATCAACATATATATCGGCATTTTTATTAATCGTTATATTTTTTGCATCAAGAGGTATTTGAATCGGATTATTTTTAATATCCAATACTTTATATCCCTCTTTTGTTACTAAAAATCCACGTGAATCCAAATTAAAATTTCCCGCTCTTGTTAGTTTAAGTCCATTTGCCTCAACCGTAAAAAAAGCATCTTTTTGTTTCAAAGCCAAATCCAAAGGATTGGAAGTTCTTTGTAAATTCCCAATACTGAAATTTGAATATTCCTCCACTACAATAGGAACTTTATTTAAATTTCTATTTAAAAATTTAGCCGCTTTTTTGGTATTGTTTTGCAAAGGTAAAACATCTCTTTTTTGGCTAAATAATTTTTCAAAATCTCCGATAATTATATTATCTTGTTTGAATCCGGGAGTATTTATATTTGCAAGATTGTTTGAAATAACATTTAATCTATTAAATTGCGTAACCATTCCGCCGGCAGCGTCATAATAGCCGTTAATCATGTATTAACCTTTTTTTAATAAAATTAATAATTAAAAAAAACAAGCAAAAGTCGTTCCAAAAAAAAGATGTATAATTACAATTTCAGAATTCTTAAAAGCTTCCAATTTATACAAGGAGATTTAATGGCACTTCCAAAAGAGCTTACCAAATTATTCAAAGAAAACAAAAACGGAGTTGTTACTTACGAAAAAATCGTTCATATTTTACCAAAAGTTCCGACAAAAACTCAAACAAAAGAAATTTTAAACGCTGTCAAAGAAAACAATATCAAATTAATGACGGCGGCAGAAGTTGCAAAACTTAAAAATCTTGAAGATGTTGTCAAAAGCGAAGAAGAAAGAGAAAGAAAAAAAGAAGAACTCGCAGAAGAGATACTTAAAGATAAAGAACTTTTGGAATGGAGCAGATCCGATAGTCCCGTTAGAATGTATTTAAGAGAAATGGGGCATATTCCTTTGCTTGATAAAGACGAAGAAGTGGAAATTTTCAGAAGAATTCAACTCGGAGAAGAAATAATACTCGATGCGATTTGCTCCATTCCTTTTTTAATAGATTTGGTTTTAAAATATAAAGAACCTCTTTTAAACAGAGAAAGAAGAGTAAAAGAACTTTTTAAAAGTTTTGTGGACGAAGAAGAAGTAGAAGATGAAGAGAGCAAAGAAGGAAAAAGAAAGAAAAAAATTTCCATAAGGGAAAAAAGAATAAACGAGCTTTTTAAAAATTTGGAAAAAGCAAAAAAAGAATGGGAAAAAGTCCTTGATGAATACGACGAAGTTTTAAATACAAAAAATATGGACGAGCTCGAAAGACTTCATAAAATACTAACTTTGACATTTAAAAAGAAAAAAGTAAAATTAGCTCTTGAAGAGATAGGATATACATCAAAGCTTATCAATGAAATAGTAAAAACGGTTGAAACTGCATTAAAAGGAGATAAGGATTTTGAAAAAGAGCTTAAAAAGAAAGAATACAGACTACCTCTTTTTAACGAACAATTAAGAAAACTTCACAAAGAAATATTAAGCAAAATAACAACTCTTAGCAAGGAAGATATTGCCGCAATGGTTCCTGAACATACTATGGTTAACATATATATGGATATTAAAAAATTAATAGAAGCAAAACAGGCAAGCGACAATACTTTTGGAATGGAGCCGGAAAAATTGGAAGTTATTTTAGAGCAGCTAAAAAGAGGTAAAAAAATAGCAATACAAGCAAAAGAGAAAATGGCAAGAGCGAATCTAAGGCTTGTTGTAAGTATAGCAAAAAAATATACCAATAGAGGATTACCATTTTTGGATTTGATACAAGAAGGAAATATAGGTTTAATGAAAGCGATTGATAAGTTTGAATTTGAAAAAGGATACAAATTTTCAACTTATGCAACATGGTGGATAAGACAGGCAATTTCGCGTGCCATTGCCGATCAGGCAAGAACGGTTAGAATTCCAATCCATATGATAGAAAACATTAACCAAATAAATAAAATCATAAGAAAACATGTTCAAGAAGAAGGTAAAGAACCGACCCTTGAAGTAATTAGTAAAGAAATGAAAATGCCAATTGAAAAAGTAAAACAGATACTCAAAATTTCAAAAGAACCGATATCTCTTGAAGCTCCGGTCGGAGAAGAGGAAGATGGAAAATTCGGTGATTTTATTGAAGATAAAACATTTATAAATCCTTATGAAGAGGTTGTTAATGAAGATTTGAGAAAACATATTGATGAAATATTGGAAAATCTAAACGAAAGGGAAAAAGCGGTTATTAAAATGAGATTCGGACTTATGCCTGATAAAAGTGAAAGAACACTTGAAGAGATTGGAAAAGCCCTTAATGTTACAAGAGAAAGAGTTAGACAAATTGAAAGCAGTGCCATTAAAAAACTTAGACATCCGCATGTAGGCAAACTTCTTAAAAATTATATAGATACATAGGAAAAAAATGAAAAAATGGGAATTAATTGAAAAATTTTTAATTAAATTCATTTATGAAGAAATAACAAAAACAGGTCTAAAAAAAGGAATATGCGGACTTAGCGGCGGTATTGACAGTGCAGTTGTAGCCGTTTTGGCAAAAAAAGCTCTTGGGAATAATTTCAAAGTTTTTTTGCTCCCAAGTCAATTTTCCAGCAAAAATTCAATAGAAGATGCAAAAAAAGTATGTAAAAAATTTGATATAGATTATGAAATAATTTCAATTGACCCTTTGCTTGAATCGTATAAAATTGAAAATAAAATAAGACTTGGAAATTTTTCCGCCAGAATGAGAATGGCTATTCTTTATGACAAATCGGCCGAACTTAACGCTCTTGTAATAGGCACAAGTAACAAAAGCGAACTGATGCTCGGATACGGAACGCTTTTTGGGGATTTGGCAAGTGCATTAAATCCGATAGGAGATTTATACAAAACGGAAATTTTTGAATTTGCAAAATTCTTACAAATACCTCGCTCAATCATTCAAAAACCGCCAAGCGCAGATTTGTGGCAAGGACAAAGCGACGAAAAAGAGCTTGGATTTAGCTATGCTGAGATTGATCCGGTTTTAATTGATTTTGTAGATAATAGAGCGACAAAACAAGAACTGTTGGAAAAATACAATAAAAATTTGGTTGAATTTGTCCTGAAAAAAATATACCAAAACCAATTCAAAAGAAAACCCCCCATAATAGCAAAACTTAAAAACAGAACCGTAGGTCATGACTTTTTGTATGAAAGAGATATTAAACTTTAAATGAAAAATAAAAAATGAAAAGTTTAAAATTAAAAATATATAATTTTTTTGAAGAGATGCTTTTTTATCCGAAATGGTATCACTGGCCTTTTATTATTATGCTTACTCCTTTCTCTTTTGTTTATATGACAATAATGCATTTTAAATTTCCGAGAAAATTTGAAAATATGGGTATTCCTATTATTTCAGTGGGAAATATAATAATCGGAGGAAGCGGCAAAACCCCTTTTACGAAAGCCCTAATTAACAAATTCGAAAACAAAAAAATTGTTGTTGTAATGAGAGGATATAAAAGAAAAAGTAAAGGCCTGATAGTCGTTAAGAATTTTGAAAAAACATTAGTTGATGTGGAAAAAAGCGGAGATGAAGCAATGGAGATAGCTTCTTTTACGAATGCGGCCGTTGTGGTGAGTGAAGATAGAAAAAAAGGAATAATTAAAGCAAAAGAAATGGATGCGGATTTTGTAATTTTGGACGACGGATTTGACAAACCTTTCGAAAAATTAAATATTGTTTTGGATAAAAAAATAAAAAACCCTTTTACTCTTCCGGCAGGAGGATACAGATACCCAAGAATTGCCCTAAGATTTGCAGACATCATAATAAATAAACTTGAAAGAGATGTCAAAATTCCAAAAGGAGATATATTGATAAGCGCTATATCTGATCCTAAAAGACTGCTTAAATATTGGAATAAAGATTATAAATTTTTTCCGGATCATTATGAATACAAATGGGAAGATTTAAAACAATTGCAAAATAAAATTATTGTTACTACCGCAAAAGATTATGTCAAATTAAAAAAATTTCCGCTTAAACTTAAAATAATCGAATTAAATATCAAAATACCTGATATCATTACAGAACAAATTGCAAATTATTTGATAAAATTTCAATAAAAAGGTGTTTTATGGAAATAAAAGAAGAATTAAAACAAGATGAAGAATTACTAGTAAAAGTTTTTAAACTCGAAAAATTTGTCAGAAAATACAAAAAACCTTTAATCGCCGGAGCAATTATAATTATATTGGCAGTTATAGGATATAAAACATATGATTATTTACAAACTCAAAAACTTATAAAAGAAAATAATGCATTAGATACTTTGCTTATTAATCCAAACAATAAAGAAGCGTTAAATATTCTAAAACAAAACAAAAAACTTTATGATTTATACCTTTTGAAAAAAGGCGATTACAAAGATATAACCACACCGGAACTTCAAGCGATAAAAGCATATGAAATTGCAATGCAAAAAGGTGATATAAATTCACTTGAAAATTATCTGTTAAATCCGAATTATCATATTTTAAAAAATGCCGTCAGAATTGCGTTGATGAGAGATTATCTTGCCAAAGGAAACAGAAAAAAAGCAAAAGAAGTTTATAAAAACATAGACGACAATTCAAGATATAAAGATTTGGGAGTTTATTTACTTCATTATGGGATAGTAAAATGAAAAAAATAATTTATCTATTAATAACTATTATATTGATTACCGGATGCGCCCAAAAAGAATTCGAACCCAAAAATCCGATTTCAAAAACACTCCCTTATAAAAAATATAAAGAACTTTACGATTATACGAAAACCACGGAAACTTTCGGTGAAAAAGAATACAGATTAATAGGAAAAAATAAAATCGTTTATTTTGATTCAAAAGGAAGAAAATTAGGAAATTTCAAAAAAATAAATACAAATTTGGCTGCCAATGCAAATAAGTTACTGCTTATAAACGAAAAAAAAGTCATTAAATTGCCTCAACTTGTATTTAGAGCCACTCAAAAGGGTAAAAAAATTGCCATTGTTTTTGAAAACAATGCGTTTGGGGTTTATTCTTTAAAGAAAAACAAACTTGTTTTCTATCAAAAAGACGATGATGTGGTCAGCACAAAATATTTATCTGCCGATCCTATTTTTTATCAGGATTTGATTTTATTCCCTTTAATAAGCGGGAAAATAGCAATAGTAGATGCCAAAACAAATTCATTCATAAGAAATTTGGATATTTCAGACGAATTTATACTGGATAATATAATATTTTTAAAAATCGTAAACAATAATCTTTTTATGGCTACACCTAAAAAACTGGTTCTTTTTAATCCGAACTTTTTAATCGATTATAAATCAGACATTAAACATATTATTGATGACGGGAAATATCTTTATATTTTCAATGTAGACGGAAGTATTGTTAAAATGGATACAAATTTAAAACTTATAAAAAAAATAAAGCTTCCTTTTGCAGATTATTTTGCGCCTGGAATTTGCAAAGGAAATATATACACGATAACTTCAAACGGATATCTGTTAAAAATTTCACCCGATTTAAATGTTACGGTTTATAAAACCGGCGAATTTGAAACTGATGAGCCTCTTAGAATCAGAGGTTGCAAAATTTATAACGATAACAAGGTATTTTTTATTGAGTAGATATTTGGAAAGTTTTTTGGAATTTCTTTTGATAAACAAATCGGTAAGCAAAAATACATATGACGCATATAAAAGAGATTTGATTCAGTTTGAAAATTTTTTGAAAAAACCGATAAATGAAGCCCAAAGCAAAGATGTTATTGCTTTTTTATCAAATATAGAAAACAAACGCTCATTAAATAGAAAATTAAGTTCAATCAATTCTTTTTTCGATTTTGCATACAAAAAAGAAATTATAAATGAAAAATTTAAAATTAAACAGGCTAAAATTCCTAAAAGCTTGCCTAAATTTCTAACAAAAGAGGAAATTTTAAATTCCGTTTTGAATATTGATAAAGATTCAAACTGGTTAAATTTAAGAGATAAGGCTTTGATATTTTTTTTATATGCCACAGGTCTTAGAATAAGCGAAGCTTTGAATGTTAAGCTTAGCGATATTGAAGAAGGCTGGGTAAAAGTGGAAATGGCAAAAGGGGAAAAACAAAGGGTTGTTCCCATTGCAAAAATAGCTCTTGATACCATTAATAATTACCTGAAAAAAAGAAATTGCATAAGCGAATATTTGTTTGTAAACAAAAATTGTAAAAAATTAAGTAGAATCAGTGCATTTAACATTACAAAAAAATACCTTAACGTCTCTCCGCACGTCCTAAGACATTCGTTTGCCACATCTCTTGTTTTGGGAGGGGCCGATTTGAGAGTTGTTCAAGAACTTTTGGGACACTCTTCACTCAATACCACACAAATATACACACATATTCAAAAAGAAAATTTAAAAGAAACGGTGTTAAAATATCATCCTCTAAAAGATTTGGAATGAAAGAAATTTTAGAATTATTAATAAAAAAGGGTATAATTTGCAAAGAATTAAAACCTTTGAAATTAAATACAAGAAAAAAAATAAGCGCATATCTGGGTGTAAATTTAAAAAACGAATATTGTTTAATACTTAAAATAGATAAAAAAAGCAGAATATTGAAAAAAGAATTCGAAGAAATGTTAAAACTGTTGCCGAAAATAAATTTCAGATATAAAAAAAAGATTTTAATTACCGATGCACCTATTTGTTCAAAAGCAAAAGAAATTATAAAAGAATGGAGAATATTTTGATACTGATCGATATAGGAAACACACATTATCATATTTATAAAGACGGAGAAATAAAGCATCTGAAAAAAATCGGAAAATTTAATGAAAAAATATACTATATAAGCGTAAATGAAAAAAAAGAAAAAGAATTTTTAAAACTAAATCCTGATGCGATAAATCTTAAACCTTTGGTTAAATTTAATACCGAATATAAAAATCTCGGGATAGACAGAATTATGGCATGCAAATCCGTAAGAACCGGAACAGTGATAGATGCGGGAAGCGCCATTACAATAGACAGTATGAAAGAAGGAGAACATTTGGGCGGAATTATAATGCCAGGGCTATATTCTTTTAAAGAGGCTTTTATAAAAATTTCCAATAATCTGAAAATAAAATATACCAATGATTTCGATATAAAAAAATTACCTCGAAACACTAACGAAGCACTGCTTTACGGAAGCATAGGAGCTCTTATAAGAGTTATCTCCCAACTTCAACCGCCATACATTTTTACTGGTGGAGACGGTAAATATTTAAGTCAATTCATAATTAGCAAATATGATGAGGAGCTTATATTCAAAGGAATGATTTTGACAATAAAGGAACAGTATGAAAATAGCGCTTCCTAAGGGTAGAATTGCCGAAGAAGTTTTGGAGATTTTTAAAAAAATATTTAATGAGGATTTTATTTTCGAAAATAGAAAACTGATAATGAAAAAAAACAACTTTACATTTTTAAATGTCAGGAACTGGGATGTCGCCACTTATGTAGAAAAACAAGCGGCGGATATAGGAGTAGTGGGGGCAGATGTTATTACCGAGCTTGATTCGGATGTGCTTGAACTTTTGGATTTGGGACTTGGAAAATGCAGAGTTAGCGTTGCCGGAATTAAAAATGATAATAATTACAAAAACAAAACCCGCATAAAAGTTGCAAGCAAACTTACAAATATTGCAAAAACATACTTTTCAAAAAAAGGTATTCCAACTGAAATAATTAAACTTAACGGCTCGATAGAACTTGCGCCTCTTGTAGGATTAAGCGATGTGATTGTAGATATTGTCCAAACGGGAGGAACATTAAAAGAAAACGGAATGGAAGAAAAAGAAATTATTATGCATTCATCCGCAAGATTAATAGCGAATAAAAACTCTTTTATCTTAAAAAAAGAAGAAATTTTAGCTCTTACAAAAAAAATAGAGGATGCTATAAATGGGGCTTGAGCTTTATTCGCATATTGAAGAGATGTTTTTGGACAAAGAAGCGGCTGATATTTTATGGTTTAAATTTTTGGAAATATTAAAACATTTGAATGTAAAAAACATAATTGATATCGGTTGCGGAAACGGAGATTTTTGCATATTGGCACAAAATAGCGGTTTTAACGTAAAAGGAATTGATTTAAGCAAAAATCAAATAAAAAAAGCCCTCGAAAAAGGATGCGAATGCGAAGTTAAAAACATATGCGAAATAGAAAAAAATTTCGAATGTGCCACAGCGATATTCGACGTAATTAATTATCTGAATGAAAACGAGCTGAAAAAATTTTTCAAATGCGTAGAAAAAAAAGTTACCAAATATTTCGTATTTGACATTAATACGCATTATGCAATGGAAGATTTGGCAATAGGAACATTAAAAGCGGAAAATGAAAATAAATTTGCAGTGCTTTACAGTGAATTTGATGATGAAAAACTGATAACGGAAATAACACTTTTTGAAAAGAAAAAAAACTGTTATATCAAAAAACAAAACTCTATCATTCAATACTATCATTCGCTTGAAACAATAGAAAAATCAACTTCTATGAAACTAAAAGAAATAATCCCCATTTCTCTTTACGGAAGCGCAGATGCCGAAAAACTGATATTGGTTTTTGAAAAATAACTATCTTGCCTTAAAAACTTCCTTACTCACACAAAACTCGGGAACAAAACATTTTTCACACTTAGGATTTTTTGCTGTGCATATGTATCTTCCAAATAAAACAAACCCCTGATGAAGTTCGTTAAGATCTGTTTTAAAAGCTTTTATCAAATCTTTTTCGGTTTCTTGGACAGTTTTTGCATCAGTAATTCCAAGTCTGTGCACTACCCTGAAAACATGCGTATCAACGGCCATCCTATTCGCTCCTTCTAATTCAATTAAAAACACATTAGCCGTTTTATTCCCGACACCCGGAAGTTTTATTAATTTCGAATATTCATGGGGTATTATTCCCTTATATTCGTCTCGGACTTTTTTTGCCATTTCTATTATGTTTTTCGCTTTGTTGTTAAAAAACGAACATGATTTGATAATATCTTTTACATCTTCCAATTCGGCACATGCGAGAGATTCGATATTCGGATATTTTCTGAAAAGTTCGGGCGTTATCATATTAACTCTTTTATCCGTGCATTGAGCGCTTAAAATAATATCGACAAGCAATTCGTAATCGTTTTTGTATTTTAACTCTGTTTTGCTTCCTTTATAATGTTCTAAAAATCTTTTTTTGATTTCTTCAAGTTCTCGGGGTGTTCTTAAAACCATTTTTTTCCTTTTTTTTCATCAAACCTCTTTTTTCTTGTTATAATAACAAATATTTTATAAAAGGAGAATAATGGCTGGACACAACAAATGGTCTAAGGTTAAGCATGTAAAAGCAAAAGAAGATGCCAAAAAAAGCAAAATCTTCACCAAACACGTAAGAGCTATTATGACTGCGGCAAGAAGCGGCGGTGGCAATCCAGATACAAATGCGGCATTAAGACTTGCAATTGAAAGGGCAAAAGCCGATTCAATGCCTATGCAAAACATTCAAAGGGCAATAGATAAGGCGACCGGTAATCTTGACGGCGTTGTTTTAGAAGAAGTAGTATATGAAGGTTATGGGCCCGGAGGCGTTGCCGTAATGATAGAATGTCTGACAGACAACAAAAACAGAACGGTAGCGGAAGTCAGACACGCTTTTAAAAAAGCGGGCGGAAATCTTGGCACAAGCGGAAGCGTGGCTTGGATGTTTGAAAAAAAAGGTATAATAGTTGTAAACAAAAGCGATAAAGATGAAGAAGTCGAAGAAAAAGCCATTGATGCGGGAGCGGAAGATATAAAAGAAACAGATGATGTTTTGGTAATACAAAGCGCTCCGGAGGATTTTAATGCCGTTTTGGAAGCAATTTCTTCAATTGAAGGTATTGAAATAATTGAAAGCAATATTCAACTTATTGCAACAAACGAAAGTGATGTTGATGATGAAACGGCCGAAAAGGTTGAAAGGTTAATCGAAGTTTTGGAAGAAATTGACGATGTTCAAAATGTCATTCATAATATGGCATAACAAGTTAAATGTAACGTTGAAAATGAAAAATTAATTTAATTATGAAAGGAAAAAAATGAAAAAAATTGTTATAGCAGGATTAGTGAGTGTAGTTAGTTTATTAGCATTCCCGGGAATGCAAGGAATGGGTGGAAATGGAGGTTTAATCGGAAAACCTATTAAAGGTTTAAAAAACAGCACCGTTTTGGCAAAAGTAAACGGAAAAAAAATAACAGTCGGTGATATTAATTATTATCTCCAAGGCATTACGGGTGATAACAGAATTAAACTTCAAGATCTGCCTGCCCAACACGTAAAAAAATTTGTAGAGCAATATATTGAAACACTTGAAATATACAACAAAAAAGCAAAATCAATAACAAAAACTCCTCAGTTTAAAGCGGCTGCTATGAAACTTGCCGTTGATATGTGGCTAAAACATAGATTGGAAAACATTAAAATATCAGAAAAAAAAGCAAAAGCTTTTTATGAAAAAAATAAAAATCTTTATTTCAAAACAGCTCCTATGATTAAAGCGAGACATATTTTACTAAAAAGCGAAAAAGAAGCCGAAAAATTAATTAACGAACTCAAAGGCTTAAAAGGTAAAGCACTTGAAGAAAAATTTGCCTCTCTTGCAAAAAAATATTCCATAGGACCAAGCAAAGTTCAAGGAGGTGAGCTTGGATGGTTTAATCCAAAACAGATGGTTCCTGCATTTGCAAAAGCCGCAGAACAACTCAAACCGGGAGAAATTACACTCAAACCGGTTCATACAAGATTTGGATGGCATGTTATTTTGGTTGAAGGTAAAAAATCAAATAATTATATTCCTTATGATAAAGTTAAAAATCAAATTATAGGTTATCTAAAAAGAGTTGAATTACATAAAGAACTAAAAAATATTCAAAATTCAGTTAAAGTAACTTACACAATCCCTAAGAATTAAGGAGGGCAAAATGGAATTTAAAAAAGGCGTGTTAAGCGGAAGCGAAGCGGCAGAAGTAATGGACTGGGCAAAGGAAAACGAATTTGCCCTTCCTGCCATTAATGTTGTCGGAACAAATTCCGTAAATGCCGTTATGGAAGCGGCAAAAGAAGTAAATATGCCTATAATTATTCAATTTAGCAACGGAGGAGCTCATTTTTTTGCCGGAAAAGGACTTGATAATGAAAATCAAAAAGCTGCGATTCTCGGGGCAATTTCAGGAGCAAAACATATCCATACATTAGCCAAAGCCTACGGAATTAGCGTTATTTTACATACCGACCATGCCGCAAGAAAACTACTTCCTTGGATTGACGGACTTATTGAAGCCAATGAAGAGCATTATAAAAAATACGGAAAGCCTCTATATAGCTCACATATGCTTGATTTAAGCGAAGAGCCTCTTGAACAAAACGTAGCGACTTGCAAAGAATATTTAAAAAAACTAAGCTCTCTTGATATTATGCTTGAAATAGAACTTGGCGTAACTGGCGGAGAAGAAGACGGTGTTGATAATACTAGTATTGATAATGCCAAACTTTATACTCAACCGCAAGATGTTGCATACGCTTATAAAGAATTAAGCGAAGTTAGTAATTTGTTTACCATTGCGGCAAGTTTCGGAAATGTTCACGGCGTTTATAAACCAGGAAGCGTAAAATTAGAGCCTATTATTCTTAAAAATTCACAAGAATACGTAAGAGAAAAATTCAACCTGAAAGATAAAAAACCGATCAGATTCGTATTTCACGGAGGAAGCGGAAGCGAGCTTAGTAAAATTCACGAAGCGATTGATTATGGCGTTGTAAAAATGAATATCGATACTGATACCCAATGGGCGTTTTGGAGCGGCGTAAAAGGATATATTGAAAAATATCACGATTATCTCCAAAGCCAAATCGGCAATCCCGAAGGCGAAGATAAACCGAATAAAAAATATTACGATCCAAGAAAATGGCTAAGAGAAGGTGAACTTTCCATGAAAGAGAGGGTAATCAAAGCTTACCGGGATTTAAGGGCTGTAAAATAAA
>JALVTJ010000046.1:4343-13066 GCA_027036005.1 Nautiliaceae bacterium | reverse complement strand
GTTGGGAATTTATTTATTACACAAACCATATCCCGTTATTTTTAAAAGAAAATCCAAGAGGAAATTATTTAGGCGCACTTAAAAACGGGGCTAAAATTATAAAAACAAATCTACGGGGAGAAGAATTAAGAAACTTTGTGCTATCAAAAAAAGATGAAAATACTTTAATAATCGAAGAAGGCGGCAGAATTAAAGAATCCGAATACGGTATTAAAATACTTGCAAATGAAATAAACGAATATGCTAAAAAAAATAATTTAAAAGTATTTTTACCAAGCGGAACGGGAACAACGGCATATTTTCTTGCAAAACATCTTGATACGGAAGTTTTAACAGTTCCCTGCGTAGGGGATGAGGATTATCTGAAAAAACAATTTGAATACTTAGGTGGCGGGAAAATTCCCACTATTCTTAAATCCAAAAAAAAATACCATTACGGAAAATTATATCCCGAGCTTTACAAATTATGGCTTGAACTTAAAAATACTGGAATTGAATTTGATTTGCTTTATGATATGGTGGGTTGGGATAGCATTTTGTATCATGATTTGAAAAATATTTTATACATTCATCAAGGAGGTCTTAAAGGTAATCTTACAATGATTGAAAGATATAAACGTAAGATAAAAAGGAAAGGGGTTTTTTAAAATGGTCTGCGAAATTATAACAATTAAGATTAAAACTATCTTGAAATATTTTCATTCTTGTATAATTTCAGAACTAAAAATTTAAAATTTCAGGCAAATTTGCAATTGAATCAATTAAAAAATCCGGTTTTGCTTTGTTTAAATCCGATTCTTTAAATTTTCCGGTTTTTACTAAAACTGTTTTTAACCAACACGTTTTAGCCCCCAAAATATCGCTTGTTATATCGTCTCCAACCATAATTACCTCGTCTTTATTTAGTTTCATATCCTTTATGGCTAATGAAAAAAATTCACAGTTTGGTTTTCCTAAGATTTTAGCTTCTTTTTCACTGGCAAATTCCAAACATTTCACAAATCCTCCCGCATCAAGGCTCAATCCATCATTATCTTTAAAATATCTGTTTTTGTTTGTTGCGATAAATCCCGCTCCTTCTTCAAGATATTTAAAAGCCCTATTTAAATTTTCATAAGTAAAATTTTTATACGCATCGCATACCAATACATATTTAATTTCCCCTTTTAAATCGTTAAAATATTCTTTTGCTTCATCAGTTGCCAAAACAAACGCATTTGATTTTTCATTCCTCAAAAACATTTTAGCCGCTTTAAGTGCAATGAATATTTCGTTTTCTTCAAGCTCGAAATCCATATTTTTTAATTTTTCATAAAGTTTTTTAGGCGGTATTCTGCTGGTATTGGATAAAAACCTTATTTTATATTTTTTTCTTAATTTTTTAAGTGTTTCTTTTGCTTTTGGGATTATCTTTTCTCCTTCATACAAAACCCCTCCGATATCAAGCAAAATTCCTTTTATCATTTTTGTTTCCTTATTTGTTTAATTATTTTTATTAACTCTTTTTTATCAATAATATTTTTTTCTTTTTTGTAAATATTCTCTTCCAATTTCTCCATTATTTTTTTTATCTCATCATTATCTTCATATTTTTTAAGAATATTCAACAATTCTTTTTCATTTGCTTTTTTTATCTGTTTTATTTCTTCGTCTTTTAGTTTATTATAAACAAAAAATCCCGCAATTCCAAAAATAATACCCACTATCAAAGATACAATCGCTATAATAAAAGGATTTACATTTTTTTTGACAATTATTTTTTTAATTATTTTTGGTTTTTCAATTTTTGTCTGAATAATTGTCGTTTTTTGTGAATTTAGCACGTCTACTTTTATCGGTTCGGTTTTAATTGTATGTAATTTTCCATCAAACGTTTTTAAAGTAATTGAAGGTATTGTATAATTATTATCAGCAATAATTGTAAATTTTTGAATAAATTTTCCGCAAATTTTACCATTGTTTATATTTAAACTTTTTTGAGGTTTGTTTGCATAAATTGTTACATTTGGAATATTTAAATTAAAGCCTCCAAGCAAATAAAAATCACCACATCCTTGAATATCAAGTGTAACACTATTAGGCTCATTTGCTTTTACTTTTTTCTTTGCCGTTAAATTTATTTTAAAATCACCGAATATTGAATTTTGAGGAATATTGTTTACTTTTATTTTCAATGTATTTGAATAAATATTTTTATATCTCATTGATGATATCTGAAATCCAAAAAAAATATTACTGTTCGCATTAACCACCTCTCCGACACTGGCAATTAACGGACCTATTTCATATGTGCCGCTTTTTTGAGGAATTATTAAAAATTTATAAATCAATATTTTTTCGTTTTCTTTTTTGATTTGATTTGAAGAAATTTCTTTTATTAAAAAATTTTTAATATTAGGTCTTTGAATCTGAATTGAAGCAGCTTTTGCTTTTTGTATAAATTTTAGTGTAAGTATAGCACTCTCTCCCAAATATAAATTGCTTTTGGAGACATTTATATCAAGTTCAAAATTTCCTTTTGTTTGTTTAGGTTTTATAACTTCCACAAAAATAGGTTTTGTTTTATAAGCTTTATTGTTAATATAAACCGTAAATGAAGGGATATGGATATTTCTTGTAGGATATAAAATATAAGAATGAGTAATTACTTCTTTCATTTGACCATTAATAATAGAGATATTATCAGAATTTGATATCCCAGTAACATTCACTCCGTCAATTTTATTAATTTGAGGAAATTTAATATTCCCTCCTTCGGCACTTATAGTTACAACCAATTCTTCGCCCGCTGTTATTTTGTGTTTGTTTACACTTATACTGACATTTGCCGCAAAAAGGAATATAGGCAAAAATAGCCATAATAAATATTTGATTTTTGAATTTTTATTTTTCATTTTCACCACTCCTTAGAGGTAATAATAATGTATTAAATTTAAGATTTTTTAGCATTATTTCATAATATCTCTCTCTTATATCCGAGGTATTAGTCTCTTTTGTCATTTTAAATTTTTTAATTTTTTCTTTTGAAGGATATATTTTATTTTTGTTTAATTTTATCGGTTTTTTTTGTCGGTTGGATTTTTTTTGTTTTTCTTTATTGTTTTGTCGTTCTTCTTTTTGAGGATGATTTAAATTTTTATTTTGTTTTTCGGTGTTTTTTTTCTTTTGTTTATTTTTTTGTTTTTTATTTTTATTATTATTTTTAGTATGTTGTTTTTTATTCTGTTTTTGTTTATTATTATTTTTGTTTTGTTTTTGTTTATTATTTTGTTTTTTATGTTTTTTCTTTAATAATTTTTCAATAATTTTAAGATTATATTCTGCATCTTTGTCTTTTTTTATTTTAAGAGCTTTTTCATAAGCTTCTTTCGCTTTTAAAAATTCTTTACTAAAAGCATATGCGTTTCCTAAATTATAAAGTGCTTTGAATTTTAAAGAAGGCTTTGTTATCTGTTTATAAAGCTCAATTGCTTTTTGATATTGCCTTGCCCTGTAATATGCGTTTGCCGCATCGTAAATCGCTTCTTGCGAACCTATTTTCAGATATTCTTTTGCTGCTTGAATATATTTTCCTTCATTAAAAAGCTTATTCGGATTTGCAAACAACAAAACTCCAAAAAACAATATCAAAAATTTTTTCATTTCTTTCTCCCGAACGTTGCAATAAATATTAAAATAATTCCGATTATAAGAAAATAATAAAACAATTCTTTGTAATTTTTTATTTTAACGATTTTTGATCTGTTTTTTTCATTTATAACAGAAACAAGTTTTTTTATATCTTCATCGGAATATGTGAATTTTATTCCAGCATTTACCAAAGGATAATAATTTCCATCAATCTTACAGCTTTTTTGGGCTATATTATAAAAAATTCCTTCTTTTGGTTTTTTATATGAAAAAACCACAATCAAAGGATTTTTAATGTTTTTTTTGGCCGAATCAATAGCTTCGTTTATTGTAGAAACATCGGATTGAAAAAGATCTCTCTCATCCACATGATTTAAGAGATAAATTATAGAATAATAATCATTGCTGGGCGGATTAAGAAGATAAGGAATTTTATCTGCAATAATCACACTTACGTTTTGCAAATAAAGCCTTGAAAAAAATTTTTTTAGCTTTTCCTTTGCCGCTTCGAATCTGTTTGGATAAATATCATTGCATTTCATTGCTTTGCTTGCATCCAAAATTACAACAATATTGTTTTTTGGCAATTTAACGGTGGTATATCCGTTATTAATAACAGGTCTTGCAAGTGCAATTACAAAACAAATATAAGCCAACAAATAAATAAAAAATCTCTTCTTTTTTCCGAATTTCACATTTTTTGTAATTTTTTTGATAATTTCTTCTTTAAACGGAAGCTTAGTATTTTTGGCAAAAATCACTAATAAACCTAATAAAAATAAAAAAGCCCACGGATTTAAAAATTCCATATACTTCTCCTATAATTAAACAAAAACAACAAAAATAAAATAATGCCCAATATCAAGGGGAATTTGTAATAATATTTCTTTTGAATGATTATTTTTGTTTTTATATTCGATTTTTCAAGTTTATCTATCGTTTGATATACGTTTTTTAATTGATTGAAATTATGCACCCAAAAAAATTTACCTCCCGTTTTTTTAGCTATATCCGTTAAATCCTGCGTATTTACATATTCTCCAAGTCCTATTGCATAAACTTTTATATGATTCTTTTTTAAATTTTCAATAGCTTCGTCTCTTGGAACTTTTGACGCATTATCCATTCCATCCGTAAGTAAAATCAAAATTTTATTTTTTGCGTGCGAATTTTTAAAAAGAGTTGTGCTTAAAAAAAGAGCATCGTATATAGCCGTTCTGCCTCCGGCGATATTGGGATAAACACGCGAGAGTATTTCAGTGAAATTTTTCTTATCATATGTAAGAGGTGAAGCAATATATGCAATATTTCCGAAAATTACAAGCCCTATTCTATCGTTTTTTCTTTTTTGAATAAAATCTTTTATTATCGCCTTTGCATTTGAGAGTTTATTTTCAAGCGCCATAGAACCGCTTGTATCCAGATCAATTAAAATATCATATCCTTTTTGGTTTTTATTTTTATATATTTTAGTTTTAACCGGAGAGCTTAAAGCTATACTGAAAAACACAATAGCCAAAAAAAGAATTAAAGGAAAATTTAATTTTTTATTTATAAAATAATCGGCATTGGGGAAAAAAATAGCTTCAAGTCTCGGTTTGCAAAAAATCAAACATATCAAAAACAAAAACGGAATTATTAACGCAAAAGGATATTCCAAACTCATTTTATCTCCAAATATTTTTTTACAAGTTTAATAGTTTCATTATCTATTTCGGAAACTTCCGGTTTATATTTATATTCGCTAAGTCTTATAATTATTTCATTTAAAAGTTTTTCATTTTTTTTATTTTTGTATTTTTTGGCTTTTTTTGTAAATTCGTATGCAAATTTTTTAGGGTTATTAATTAAAGAAAAAAGAGCTAATTTTTCTTTTTTTAAATTTATATGTTTTTTAATCAATATAAAAACCAATAAAAAGACAATCAAACAGATAATTATTATCAAATAAAGATTATAATTCGATGACCCGCTTATATAAACGGGAACATTGGGTTTTATATCTTTTAACTTTAAAAGTTCATTCATTTAAGCATTTCCTTTAATTTAAAAAAAGGATCTTCATCGGTATAAATTTTGGTAAATTTTATTTTTTTGTTTCTTAAAAATTCCGTTAGTTTCGAATCATGCTTTTTGATAAAATTTTGATATTTTTTTGTTATGTAAGAATTAAAATTGACATTAGCCTCTTTTAAACTTATCGGGTCTATAAGCTCAACATATCCTTTAAATTCCGGTCTCTCTTCAAATTTATCCCTAATAATCACAACATATGTTTCGTGTTTTAATCTGTTAAGAGGCGGGATTTTGTAAAAATCCCCTATGATAAAAAGAATGGATTTTTTAAGTTTATTCAAATAATCGATAAAATAAAAATCATAATCTTTTTTTATAGGATCTATTCTGGAAATATTTTCTACTGCCGCTGAAACACCGTTAATTGTTTTTGTCGGTTTAAATCTTAACGGTTTTTTTTCATAAATTATATAATTGATTTTATCTTTGAATTTAACGCCGCTAAATCCAAGCAACGCCATAATTTCCAAAGCAAGCTCGCTTTTTAATCTTAAAGAGCCGAATCGCATTGTTCCGCTTAAAAGATAAAGAATAATTATGTTAAGTTCTTTTGTTTCGTCAAATTCTTTTACATAAGGTTTTTGAAGTTTTGCGCTTATTTTCCAATCGATTTTTTTGGCATCTTCTTGATAATTATATTCTCTAAGTTCCCTGAAATCCAATCCCTCCCCTTTTAATTTGGAGAGATGATTTCCCGAAAGTTGAGAGAAAACTTTTTTTTTGGTATTTATTATTAACGTTTTCATGGTATATCTATTGTATCGATTATTTCTTTTATAATAATTTTTGTTGTAATTTCATCGGCTTCGGCTTTATAATTAAGCTTGATTCTATGATTTAGTGCAAAATAAACAAGCTCTATTATATCGCTTGGAGCAACATAATCTTTGTTTTTAAGCATTGCATTTGCCTTTGAAGCGTTTACCAACGAAATTGTGGCTCTCGGAGATGCCCCAAGTTCAATATATTCGGAAAGTTTTATATATTTTTTAGGATTTCTCGTAGCATCAACCAGCGTTGCGATATATTGTATCAACTCTTCATCGATATGAATTGTTTTAAGTTTTTTTTGAAGAGAAAGTATCTCTTCTTTTGTAGCAACAGCTTCTATTTTTTCATCTCTGTCAAGAAGCTTGATTATTTCAATTTCCTCTTCAAGAGTATTATAACCGACATCCACTTTCAACATAAATCTATCAAGTTGGGCTTCCGGAAGAGGATATGTCCCTTCTTGCTCAATCGGATTTTGCGTCGCCAAAACCATAAACGGATCGGAAAGTTTGAAATTTTCTTCGGCTATACTCACTTGCCGCTCCTGCATAGCTTCAAGCAAAGCGCTTTGAACTTTTGCAGGAGCTCTGTTTATTTCATCGGCAAGCAAAAAATTAGTAAATACAGGTCCTTTTTTTATTTGAAAATCATTCGTTTTGGGGCTGTAAATTTCTATTCCAGTAACATCGCTCGGCAATAAATCGGGTGTAAATTGTATTCTTTTAAAATCAAGATTTATCGATGAAGCCAATGCTTTAACAGCAGTTGTTTTGGCAATTCCGGGAACACCTTCTATTAAAATATGCCCGTTTGAAACAAGAGCTATTAGCATTGCATTAATAAGCTCTTCATGTCCTATAACTGCTTTTTTTATTTCGTTTTTGATTTTGATTAGAGTTTCCATATCTCTCCTTTTGGTATGTTATTTTAAGACGTTTTCGTTAAAAATGAGTTAAAATCTCTTTTTTAATTCTAATATATATCTTTTCCTGGAAAGATATGGAAAAAAAGATTATAGGTTTTAAAATCGATTTTTGCATAAATATATTAAATGAGATAAAGTAAAAAATTACGATAATATTTTAGTGTCAGTGATTATTTTTAATTAAAGAAAGAAGAATTAATCTCTTCTTTCCTTAATTCTTGCTTGTTTACCAGTTTTGTTTCTAAGATAATACAATTTAGCTCTTCTAACTTTACCTTTTCTTACAACTTCTATCCCGGCAATGCTTTCTGAATATACCGGAAATATTCTCTCAACTCCGATACCGTTTGCACCTATTTTTCTGACCGTAAATGTTTTCCCTGCACCGGTTCCTTTAATTGCGATTACAACACCTTCGAAATTTTGAATTCTTTTTTTATCACCTTCTTTAATTTCAACCGCTACTCTTACGGTATCTCCCGGTCTGAATTCAGGAATATTTTTTCCTTCAAGCTGTTTGGCTTCAAAAGCTTCGATAAATCTGTTTCTCATTGTCTCTCCTTCGTGCCATTGGCCACATTTGGGCATTCACACTTTATTTTGAAACGTAATTATAACAAATTTTTAAGTTATTGCAACAAATCAGGTCTATGAAATTTAGTTTTTAAAAAAGAGGTTTTTTCTTTCCATTCTTTTATTTTTTTGTGATTTCCGCTTTTAAGGATTCCAGGGACTTTTCCGTTTTTTGAAAACGAAGGCGCTTCAAGTAAATTCGAATTAAAACTCTCTTCTCTTAAAGATTGCTCATTTCCCAAAACTCCTTCGATATTTCTAAGAACACTATCGGCTATTACAAGAGAAGCAAGCTCCCCGCCCGTTAAAACAAAATCTCCAATACTTATAACCTCATCGGCATATTTTTCGATCACTCTTTCGTCAAATCCTTCGTATCTGCCGCAAACCAAAATCAAAACCTCCTCTTTCGCAAAACGCACGGCATCTTTTTGATTGTATCTCTTCCCCACAGGAGTTAAAAAAATTGTTTTTGAACGAGGATATTTCATTTTTAAAAATTCAAGAGCTTTTCCAAGGGCCAAATTATCAATTATCATCCCAGCTCCGCCGCCTGTTATTTCGGTATCCACTTTTTTGTGTTTATCGGTTGAAAAATCTCTGAAATTTACAAATTCAATTTCAAAAAGATTTTTTAGCAAAGCTCTTTTTAAAATAGAATCTTCAAAATAAGGAGCTATAAGATTTGGAAAAAGCGTTACGAAAATTATTTTCAAGAGCAATCCTTATAAAAAGATGTTATAGAGGT
>JALVTJ010000046.1:0-4243 GCA_027036005.1 Nautiliaceae bacterium | reverse complement strand
TTGTAAAATAGTTTATTGGTATATTTGTTATTTGTGTATTTATATATAATTTTAAACACTCAATATCAGGTTTTTTAAAAAATTTTTCATTTTCCATTTTTCATTTTCCATTTATTTGAGTGATTCCAAAATCTCAAATGCACCTTTGGAAATTATTATTTTATTATTGACATCCACCTCTTTTACATGTCTTTTAAAATCAATAAGGAATCTTTTTGGATAACCTTCATCAATGAGTGATTTTTCAGTTACAATGACAAGATAATCAACATCCGCTCTTTCAATTTCAATCACTTTTCCAAGTTTTATTTTTTTTATTGTTTCATTTTCGGTTTTTGGTTTTATATCTTCAAATACTTCGCAACCGATAATATCAAACCAGAAATATTCGTTTTTTTTGAGTTTTATATTTTGTTTTGTTTCTTTTTCAGTGGTATAAAGTTTTCTATTTACGAGTTTTTTAGCATCTTCTGGCGTTTCAATTCCTTTGAATTTAACAAGCCCTTTTTTTAAATCTATTTTGTCAATTGTAAGAGTAATTTTATCGGAAAAAAAAACGCTCCCCGCTCTAAACTGTTCGGGGAAATCGGTTAAAATATGAAGTTTTTGCCAGCCTTTAATGCCGTGGGTTTTACCTATTTTTGCAATAGGTATTTTATTCATCCAAAATCTTTACCGTTATTTTATAATTTTTATCCTCTTTTGCTCTGCATCCGCTTATAACGGTTTTAATGGCTTTTACCATCGACCCGTCTTTTCCTATGATTCTACCTACATCGCTCTTTTTTGCCCAAATAACTATTTCGTCAAAATCATCATGGGCTACGACTTCCGATTTTACTTTTTCCGGCTCGAAACTGAGCATCTTTGCAAACTGCGTTACAAAATCGACAACCATTAAGCGTTAACTCTTTCTTCATATATTTTTTTAAGTTTTTCAACTCTTTCGCTCATTTTCGCACCTACTCCAAGCCAGTAATTGATCCTATCCAAATCCATTTCAATAGTTTTAGGTTCACTCAAAGGATTATAATATCCAACACTTTCAATCCATCCGCTATCTCTTCTTCTTCTTGAATCCGTTACAACTATTCTGTAAAAAGGTCTTTTTTTTCTACCGAATCTTGCTAATCTGATTTTTACCACATTTACTCCTTTTGATTTTTTTATCCCGCCCAATCCTACCCGTTATAAAATAATTTGAAATTTTAATCAATTATTTCGGAAAATTCAAGCCCTTTGTCATATTCATCAATTCTTTCATATTCGGAACTTTTTTTCCTGCAAACTTTTTAGCCATTTTTGCGGCATTTTGAAACTGTTTGTTAATTCTGTTAACTTCCTGCACGCTAAGCCCTGCTCCTTTTGCAATTCTTCTTCTTCTGCTGGCACTTTCTTTTATTAAATGAGGATTTTCTCTTTCTTTTTTTGTCATCGAGCTTATCATTGCTTTTATTTTTTTAATTTCGCTTGAATTTTCAAGGTCAATATCTCCGAGTTGTTTTAACATTCCTCCCATTCCCGGAATCATAGAAAGCAAATTTTTCATACTTCCAAGCTTTTTCATCTGTTCAAGCTGATTTAAAAAATCGTTATAACTAAACTGACCTTTTTTAAGTTTTTTGGTAAGTTTTTTCGCTTCTTTTTCATTAATTACAGCCGATGTTTTTTCTACAAGCCCCTCAATATCTCCCGCTCCCATAATTCTTCCGACAATTCTCTCAGGCACGAAAACTTCCAAATCGGCTATTTTTTCGCCCGTTCCTATAAATCTGAGCGGCTTTCCTACCTGATGGGCAATACTAAGAGCCACCCCGCCTTTACTATCCCCGTCATATTTGGTTAATATCACACCTGTAATATCAAGCTTTTCATCAAATTGTTTAGCAGTATTTAAGGCATCTTTACCGGTTAGGGAATCTGCCACATAAAATATTTCATCGGGTTTAATCTCTTTTTTCATTCTTACAAGCTCATCCATAAGCTTTTCATCAATAGCCAAACGCCCTGCCGTATCTATTAAAACAACATCGTAAAATTTTTCTTTTCCTAATTCAACGCCTTTTTTTGCTATTTCAACGGGATCTTTAAGGTTTTCATCATAAAACAAATCAAGCTCATTCGCCTTTGCAAGTTGTTTTAATTGCTCCACCGCCGCAAGCCTTTGCAAATCCGCAGCAACCATTAAAACTTTTTTCTTTTTAAATTGTTTAAGATAATTAGCCAACTTTGCGGTTGTTGTTGTTTTTCCGCTTCCTTGAAGTCCACTCATCATTACAATAGTAGGAGGTTTTGTAGAAAAAACAAATCCGTAATTTCCGGGAGCCGTTAAAATATCCGTAAGAGATTTGTTAAGAGATTTTAAAAAATTTGCTTTTCCTATACCTCTTTTTTTTGTTTCAAGCTCAACTTCTCTTAACAGTTCTTTTACCACTTTAAAATGGACATCGGATTTTAATAAATTTTTTTTCAGTTCATCCAAAGCTTTTTTAAGTGCTTTTTCATCGTCTTTCATTCTTATTTTGTTTATTGCACTTTTAAAACCTTCACTGATTTTATCAAACATTTACTTCCTTTAAGGTTTTTTAAAATTATACTTATTTTTTCTTTTTTTTACGAGTATTATCGTTTTGTTCCTGCATTTTAAAATCCTTCGGTTCCTCTGAAACAAACTCATAATCAAATATTTTGAATTTATGATGATGAAGCATAATTCTTTTAAAACTCTCTCCCCCGTATTTTTCATCTCCTATAATAGAATGGTTTATCGCTTTTAAGTGCGCTCTTATTTGATGTGTTTTTCCGGTATGAATAAGTGCTTTTATTTTAGATTTTGTTCTAAATGCCAAAATCGGCTCTATTTCGGTTATAGCTTCCTCTCCCTCGGCACTGATTTTTGCATATGCTCCTGCTTTTGTTTTTATTATTTTAATAGGTAGATTTATAATTTCCTTTTGAGCAATTATTCCGCTCACCCATGCCAAATATTCTTTATATACATTTTTGTTTTTAAATTCTTTAATAGCTTTTTTTCTAAAATTTTCATTTTTAACCAAAACCAAAATACCGCTTGTCTCTTTATCAAGCCTATGAAGCAGTGGCAAATTAAATTTTTTCGATATTTCCTCACTTGTTAGAAAAGGCGGCTTATTCAAAACCAAAATATTATCATCTTCAAAAATTTTTTTAATCTCGGGTATTTTTACTATTTTGAATTTGGAGTTATCTGGAAGCAAGCCTCTTGCAATTTTAAGTTTTTTTTCTCTTACATATACAAGCCCCCTATCAATCAACTCTTTTGCAGCTCTATTGGATATGCCCTCTTGTTTTGCAAGTAAAATATAAGCCTTTTCTTTCAAATTTTTCCTTTTTTAAAATTATAGCAAATTAAATATTAAGTGTATTTAGTCAGTGCCGGTATAGAAAGTGTATAGTGTTAAGTGAAAAATTTATAATTTTTTAATTTATATATGTTGTTTTGCGAAATTTTTATAATTTTTTCTTATATTAAGCTAACTTTAAGGAAAAATGAATTATAATTCGTTGAATGAATGAATAAGAATCCATTCAAAAGAAAGTTCAAGGAGCAACAAATGAAATTTAAAAGCCTAATTGCCGCTATTGGAATAATAGCTCTTCTGTTATCATCGAAAGCATACGCAATCACTCCTTATGTTCAAGGATACAGATTATATATCCGCTACATAAAACATATTCCCGGTGCAGGAATAAAAGCACCTCAACTCCTCAAAAAATTAAACGTAATTACCGAAGAACAATTCCAGAATCTATTTAAAAACAATGCCCAAGAATTAATACAAAAAACCGAAGCTTTCAACCCAAAAGCCGCCAAAGCAATACAAAAGATAGTTAAAGAAGGTAAATTAAAATACCTAAAAGCATTTTTATATGGAATTTTCGAAGGTAAAATTCCACCGGGATGAATGTAAAAAAGTCCTCCGTGAGAGGAAAAAGAAAAATTTATTATGATTTTATTAAATTTAAGAAAAATTTAAGCAAAAAAGGGTTATAATTAGGACTTTAAAGGAAGTTTGTTGCAAACCTTGAACTTTCTAAGAAAAATTTAATTCAAAATGGAAAAAGGAGCTAAAATGAAAAAATTTCTAATCCCAAGTTTGGTAGTTGCATCTCTTTTTGCACAGACTACTAATGCCGATTTGCAAAAGCAAATCAACAAATTGGAGCAAGAACTTAAAACGCTTCAACAGCAAGTTAAACAAAA
>JALVTJ010000045.1 GCA_027036005.1 Nautiliaceae bacterium | reverse complement strand
AAAACCCAAAGATTTATTAAGCGGTGATTCTCTTTTTACAAAAAGAATTAGAAAAAACGAGTATATTTTGAGTATTGTCGATGCAATGGGTAAAGGATTAAACGCATCTTTAACTTCTGTAACTACTATTGCTTTTTTAGAATATTCAATAGAAAAATCAATTGAAATGAAAGATTTTGATTTTAAAAGATGTGCAAAGGATTTTTTTAATTATTCAAAATCAATACTTTTAGACAATGAATCCTTATGTGCAATTTTGGTTTATATAAAAGATAATAAATTATATTTTGTAAATTTCGGGATGCCTCCTCTTTATACTACCTGTGAAAAACACAAAGCAAACAATCCCCCTATTACAAAAACAATAGATACATTTAGTATAAATAAGATAGATTTACCTGAAAAATTTTTTATATTTAGCGACGGTCTTATAGAATCGAGATTGAAAAACAAACAAAGTATTTATTATGAATATTTTTTAAAAAATATTAATAGTCCTTTTTTAAAGAATTTAGTAAATGATTTTGAAAATTCTGCTATACAAGATGATGATATCACTATAATTCATTATAAAAAAGATAAAATCAATAAGGAAATATTCAAAATAGATGGTATAATTGAAAACAAAAAAAGTATCGATGTATTATTAAAAAATATTCCAGAAAATTTAATAGCTTATAAAAAAATTATATATATATTGCAAGAATTATTCATGAACACATTGGAACATTCAATATTCGAATTACATATGAAAAAAGAACAAGAAAACATTATAGGTATGACAACTAAGAATAAATATGTTAGAGTGAATGTGAATATATTTCAAAAGAATGATATTATAAAAATTGTATATAAAGAAAATTCAAAAGGATTTGATATTAATATATTAAAAGATTTACAAAATGTTAAATATCATGGAAAAGGAATAAAAATTATTAAATTTTTAAGTGAAGGGGTATTTTTTAATTATAAAGGAAACAAAATAAAAATTTTCTTGAAGGAGGGGGAATGAATATAAAAATAAACGGTAATATCGTTACTATAAACGAACCTATTATAGCAATAAAAGATAGCGAAGATGTAATTAACGCAATTAAAAAAGCGGCACGGAAAAGCAATACCATTATGATAGATGTAAAAAATTCGTTTTCTTTTCCTTCAAATATAATTTCGGCATTGGAAAGATTAAAAGATGAAGGGAAAAATATAACTATAAAAGTTAAAGAGCCTATTTTAAACGAATTGTTTAAAGATTTGAATCTGGATAGAGAATTTAAATTAATAAAGGAATAAAGATGGATAAAATACATTCAATTGTAAAAGATTTCAATATAAAGCTTTTATTGGTAAATATTGTCACATCGGCTATATTGTTGATTTATACTTATATTAAAACTCCAAATGCTTTTTTGGATACCGCAATCGAACATATTATTGTAGCAACAGTTATACAAATAGCGGCTTATTATTTATTAAAATTTTATGTTATTGATCCGATTAAAGAATTTATAAGTATTTCAAAAGAGATAAGCGAAGGAGATGGAGATTTAACAAAACATATTGTTATTCAACAACATAATGAAATTAAACTTGCTGCTGATTATATTAATAAATTCATTTTAAATGTTCGTAATATTATTATCCAGACGCATCAGCTCTCTCAAACTGTTGCAAGTAATTATCTGCAATTGGAAAAAATAACATCTCAATTGAAAGAAACCATCAGTAAAACGGATAAAGAAGCAAAAGAAATTTCAGACATTTCGTCTTCTCTTTCTGAACATCTGGCTAAAACAGAAGAATCTGTCGCCTCTACTACTGAAACATTAATAGAAACTTCTCAATTTTTGGAAAAATTTGCAAATGAACTTGAAAGTTTGATTAATGAAATAAACGACATAAATAACAAAGAACTTTCTATTAATGAGCTTTTAAATAATCTAAGCACTCAGGCACAAGAGATTAAAAATGTTTTAAAAATAATAAACGACATTACCGAACAAACCGAATTGCTTGCTTTGAATGCGGCGATTGAAGCGGCAAGAGCAGGAGAGCACGGAAGAGGATTTGCGGTTGTTGCCGATGAGGTTAGGAAACTTGCTGAAAAATCCACTTCTTCTCTTGTAGACATAGAAGCAATTGTCAAAAATATAACAGATACTATTTATTCCACAAATGCCGAAATCAATCAAAATTCGGAGAGAATGAACAAATTAGCCCAAAATACTTCAAATATTCAAACGGATCTTAGGGGAATTTTACAGATAAATAAAAATAATATTGATTATGCCAAATTGGCAACAAAAAATGTAACCATAATGGCTCATCATTCCAAACAATTAATAGAAAATTCAAAAATTTTGGTTGATATTTCCAAAACCAATTTAAATATTGCAAATACTATTGAAAAAGTAACAACTTCCTTAAAAAATAATTTGAATATCTTAAAAAGTATTCTTTCAAAATTTAAAACTTAATTACATCCATTCAATTAATTTTTCAACTTCTTTTACTTCATATGTTTTTAAATATTCGATATTCGGTTTATTGGCTACAATTGCTTTTTTAAAACCCAAATTTGCAGCTTCTTTTAATCTGATATCCATACTCGGAACATCTCTAATATCTCCGACTAAACTTACCTCTCCTATAAATACGCTCTCTTTACTTATGGGTCTGTTTTTAAATGAGCTTACAATTGCGGCAATTACGGCCAAATCGGCTGCCGGTTCGTTTATTTTAATTCCGCCTGTGATATTTACAAAAACATCATACTGATTTAAAGGAAGATTTAATTTTTTTTCAAGAAGCGCTAAAATCATATTAAGTCTGGCTAGGTCAAAGCCTGTTGCGCTTCTTTTGGGGATGGAGTAGCTTTCACTAACCAATGCCTGAACTTCAAGAACTATTGGTCTAGTTCCTTCAAGCGTAACGGTAATTGCGCTACCGGGTATGGATTTTTTGGAGAAAAAAGAGCGGTTTTTAGCGCTTTCAAGTCCGTTTTTGTTCATTTCGAATATTCCTATTTCATTTGTGGCTCCGAATCTGTTTTTAAAGCTTCTTAAAATTCTAAGCTCCCTGCTTGCATCTCCTTCGAAATACAAGACCGTATCGACCATATGTTCGAGCACTCTTGGACCTGCAATAGAGCCTTCTTTTGTAATGTGTCCTATGATAAAAACGGGAGTTTTCGTTTCTTTTGCCACTCTCATAAGCTCAAACGTAGCTGCTCTGACTTGACTAACGCTTCCGGGTGCGGATGTTAAATTCTCGGAATATATTGTCTGAATGGAATCGATTATTACAAGTTCGTATCCGTTTTTTATCTCTTCGATAATGTTTTCAACTATAATTTCAGGCATTAAATAGAGATTTTTGTTTTTTATTCCGAGCCTTTCGGCTCTTATTTTAATTTGTCCCGGATTTTCTTCTCCTGCCACATAAAGAACTTTTTTGTCGACATTACCCGCTAATTTAAGCATTAAAGTCGATTTTCCAACTCCCGGGCTTCCTCCAAGCAATACTAAACTTCCCGGGACTATTCCACCTCCTAATACCAGATCAAGTTCAATATCGTTTGATGAAAATCTACTAATGGAGTCTTTTTGAATTTCATCGAATTTTAAGATATTCGCTTTTTTTAAAGAGGCTTTTTTTTCTTTGTTTTCATTAACTTCCACGAAACTTTCCCAAGCTCCGCAAGCAGGACATTTGCCCATCCATTTTGCGCTTTTGTATCCACACTCTTGACATTCGAATATTGTTTTTTTCTTAGCCATTTCCATACTTTTCGATTAACGAATTATAATTGTTGATATGTGAAATATTTGAAATTAATAATAATTCTATAATTCTCCATGCTATTATTGCCAAAACCATAATTAATATATAAAGAAAAATTATCCAAAAATGTTCTTTGAGATTAATATCGTTATCCTTAAATCTTATCATTATTACATAAGTAAAAAAAACAATAATCAAAATAGCTCCGAAATAAAAAATAATATTTTCATTCACTATAAAGACCCTCTAATATTCCGTCAATAAAATCTTCTTTGTCAAATTCGCTTAAATCTTCTTTTTTTTCTCCTGTTCCTACAAAATATATCGGAACTTTAAGCTCGTGAATAATACTAAATAAACTTCCCCCTTTTGCCGTTCCGTCGAGCTTGGTAATTATAATTCCGTCCACTCCCACTACTTCGTTAAACACTTTCGCCTGATTTATGGCACTGCTTCCTTGTGTTGCATCAATAATAAGCAAAATTTTATGGGGGGCTTTTTCGTAGGCTTTTTTTGCCACGTTTATTATTTTTTTTAGTTCGTTTTGAAGATTTATTTTATTATGAAGTCTTCCAGCCGTATCTATAAGTGCTATGTCAATTCCTTTTGCTTTTGCGCTGGAAATGGTATCAAACGTAACGGCAGCAGGATCGTGTCCCTGTTTTGTTTTGACTATCGGGACATCCAAAATTTCAGCCCAATGGGTTAATTGTTCTATTGCAGCGGCTCTGAATGTATCGGCAGCTCCCAAAATAATGCTTTTTCCTTCGTTTTTGAATTTATAAGCCAGTTTTGCTATGGTGGTGGTTTTTCCGGCTCCATTTACGCCTATTATTAAAAAGACGAAGGGTTTATCGTTTATTTCGATTTTATTTTCAGGAATTTCGAATATTTTCAAAAGTTCTTTTTTAAGTTTTTCTTTTGTTACTTCATTCGGGAGCTTTTCTAAGATTTTTTCCACCAAATCATAATCTATATCCGCTTCTATAAGTGCTTCTTCCAATAGAGTTTTTTGAAGTTTTTCTTTTCTTTCTATTCCTACTATCTCTTTTATTGCACTGTTTGTTTTTTTCAAAGCTTTTTTAAAAACATTAAACATTTAAAACCTTTCTTCTTTTAATATTTCATACGGAGTAAAATTTTCAAATTTTATGGTTTTATTTTTATCAAGCACGACAATTGTAGGATATATCGTGATGTTGAAATAATTTTTCAAATACGAATTGTTAATTTCATAAAACCGAATATTTAATTTTTGCAAAATTCTTTTTTGCTCTTTTGAATAAAAAGAGTTATCCTCAAAAAGCAAAACCATTTTATCACTCGGGTAAATAAGCTTTGAATTTTTGAATTTCAAGCTTAAATTATTATCTTTTATATAAATAATTTTTTCATTTTTTTTAGGATTTTTTTTGCTTTTTTGCGTTATTTTTGTTACATTAGATTTATGGGTGTTTTTGTTATTATTGCATCCTAAAAAAAATATTAAAACGGCTATTAAAAGATATTTCATAATTTTCCTTTTTATAATTTTATCAAAAGGCTTGAAAAATGGAAAATGAAAAATTTAAAATGAAAAACGAATTTAGAAAATTATGTTTAAATCATTTAAAGCATAACAGATATCTGTTTTCTAAACAAATAGGAAAGCAATTATACAGCATTGCAAAAAATTATAAAAAAATCCTTTTTTTTATTCCTTTAAAAAACGAGCCTGATATAAGATGTGTAATAAATAAACTTCGAAGAGAAAATAAGGAAATTTTTGTTCCTTTTATGCAAGATTTAAGCTTTAAGATGGTAAAATATACTTTACCTTTACAAAAGAAAAAATTTTCGATTTTAGAACCTCTAAACAAAAACAAAACATTATCAAAAATAGATTTGGCCGTTGTCCCGGTTGTAGGGATCGATAAATCTTTTAAAAGAGTAGGATTTGGCAAAGGAATGTATGATCGATTCTTTGCCAAGTTAAAATATAAGCCGAAAATAGTTTTTGTTCAACTTAGACCGTGTATATCAAAAGATATTGTAACGGATAAATTTGATATAAAAGCGGATGAATATATCAGTTTTAAAACAAGGAGTAAAAATGACGGTAATTTTAATAATTCTGGGTTTTATTTTATTCGCTCTCGGGGGATATTTCATAGCAAAAAAAATGGAGCAGGCAAAGTATGATATTTATTTGACCAAGGCTCAGGCAAAAGCAAATGCAATTGAACACGAAGCTGAAAAAATACTCGAACAGGCTAAAAACAGAGC
>JALVTJ010000044.1 GCA_027036005.1 Nautiliaceae bacterium | reverse complement strand
TTTAAGAGTTTCTTTAAATCTATATCCTCCTGGCATACTATAAATAAAATCTGAAAAATAAGTAAATAAAATTTTTATTGGATATGGATACTGCGCATCTATACCTTCAATTGCAGCTACACTCAATCCACCTTTTGTAAATTCATACCAAGGAAGTTTCGAAGGATAACCTTTTTGCTTAAATTCAGAAGTTGTTTCATATTTCGCTTTTTCCCTGGAAATTTTAACTCCATTTGGTTTTTTCATACCAGGGAAATGAACCAAATCGTATTTTCCTTTTTTCCAATCAGCAGCTTCTTTACCTTTACCTAAATAACCTCCTTTTCTATTCACATTTCCTACAAGAGCATTAAGCATTGCAATCGCATAACTTGCATAAAGACCTCCTACATAATTACCTCCGCCATGATATGCAAAAGCAGCAGAATAAGGAGCATTATGCCAAAATTCTTTTGCTAAAATTTTCATATCTTCTACACTTACTCCGCACTCTTTTGAATAATATTCAAGAGATTTTTCAAATACCGAATTTTTCATTAATTTAAATGCGGTTTTGACTTTTATTCCTTTTACAATTCCTTTATATTCCAAAGACGGATTAGAAGAATTTTCGGCTAAAACAATTCCATTTTCATATACTACAAAATCATTACTATTTAATCCTAAATCCTTTCCTCTTAAAAATTTACCGTGATTTTTATGATTTTCATCAACTATTACAAGATGAGTTGCATTTGAATAAGTTAAACGATTATTTCTTTTAGCTTCTTTTTTAGAGGCTATTTTTAAAAATTCTTTATCATACCATCCGTTTTTAAGCATAATTTGAATCATACCAACAGCCAAAGCTCCATCTTTTGTAGGAAAAATTGGTACCCATTTATGAGCAACTTTTACTGCTTTTGGAGCTTTAGGATCAACTAAAACAATTTTTAATTCTTTATTCGCTATTCTTCTTGCAATGATACCGCCTGCTGTATTAACTCCTGGCTGTAAAGCAGAATATATATTTGCTCCAAAAATCAACATATATTTTGAATTCATAAAATCAGCTTTTAACTCCACTTCTTTACCATCTGTAAATGCATAATTACCCATCCTAAAACCAATTCCGCATATATCCGTATGAGCCATATAATTTTTTGAACCGATTGAATTATAAACCCATCTTTTTATAAAGTTAACTCTACCTCCTTGAGATCTACCTGTAAACCATACAAATTGATTTCTTTTAGTACCAAATTCTTTATTTTTTTCATCAATATATTCATCCGAAAGAATGTCTTTAATTCCTGGATAATAATCATTCTCACCTAAATGTTTAAAAATTTTTCCACCATAAGCTATTTCTTCAATAAGCTTACTCCATTCAATAGGTTCAAATTTACCACTTCCTCTCTTACCCGCTCTTTTTAAAGGCTTTATAATCCTATAAGGATTATAAATATACTCATTATTCATTTGAGGTTTTGCACAAGTATTAGCACTGTATTTAAAACTATCCTCCACATGAGTATCATAAGAAATTTCTTTATAAGAACGATTATAAGGATGATATGGATTCCCATCAATTTGAACGCATTTATCATTCACTATGCCAATCCTTAATCCACATCTGGCATTACATTCCAAACATACCGTATTTACTATTCTCTCTCCCAAAGGTTTTTTGATATTTACAAATTCAAATGTATTTTTATAAACAGGTGTTTTATCCAAAAAAGTAGCTAAATGATGTAATAAAGCGATTCTCAAAGCAGGATTATTATCCAAAAGCTCTTTTAATGGTCCACTCGGATTTTTAATATTACCGTAAATTAAAGCCCCGCTAGGGCATACACTTACACATCTTGGAACATCACCTCTTTTGATTCTATTAAAACACATATCGCATTTTTGGGCTTTTTTATCAAATACAATTGCATCAAAAGGACAAGATTCAAGACAACTTTTTTTATTTTTAGCACAATCAATATTACATTTTTCTTCATTTATTAAAATTACATGATCTTTTACACTTATTGCATCATAATTACAAGCTTTTTCACAAGGTTTTGTAAAACACTCTACGCAAAAATTTGTTTTTTGAGTTATTAGTTCAGCTTTTGGAAATATACCTATCTCTTTATTTTTCATTTTAAAAAACAATAAATCATAAGGTAAATTTTTTTCAAGCTGACATGCCGCCATACAGGCTTTACAATCAATACATCTCTTTGAATCATAAATCATTACAGGCAAAAATTCATCTTTATTGTCATTATCAAAGCTAAAAGCAACATTACTAAATAACACAGTAAATGTTCCTATTTTTAAAAAATCTCTTCTTTGCATATTATTTCCTTTACGCTAATTCCAATCCGCTTAAAGCCGCTCCGAATGCACCCATCATTTGCGGATGTTTCGGAATAAAAATTTTCTTTTGCAACTTTTCTTCAAGTAATTCTTTCAAAAGAATATTTTTAGCACCTCCGCCGGTAAATACAATTTTTTCTTCTGGTCTTAAACTTTTAGCCATTGCTGCAAGCCTATTTGCAATGGATTCAATAATCCCATAACCTATATTCTCGGGTTTTTCTTTTTTTGCAATAAGAGATATAACCTCTGATTCGGCAAAAACGGCACACATTGATGAAATTTGCACTTTTTTATCCGCTTTTTTACAAAATTCTCCAAATTCTTCCAACGGTATCTGTAACCTACCAGCTGCTATTTCTATAAATTTACCCGTCCCCGCAGCACATTTGTCATTCATTCTAAAATTATCGAAATTCCCATCTTCAACCACTTTTATAACTTTGCTATCCTGGCCACCCAAATCAATCACCGTTTTTACATCGTTAAAAAAATAATAAGCCCCCTTGGCATGAGCCTTAATTTCACTTATCACGGGAGCCCCGAACGCTTCATTTATCATATGTCTGCCATATCCCGTGGCAACCAGCATTTGGACCTTTTTTCCTTTTAAATAATCCCTAATCGTTTCATCCGGATTGATTGTAGTATCAAAAACTTTTAAATCGACAATCTCTTTTTTCTTATCCAGACCCACAATTTTTGTATAGGTTGAACCGACATCAACTCCGTAATACATTAAATTCCCTTAAATGAATTAGCCTGTTTTCTAAAAGAAACACTTTCTAAAAACGCCTCGACTCTTGTTTTAATCTGTCCCACATCTTCCATTGAATAATCAGATTCGATTTTTAAAACAGGAATATTTTCCGCTTGAAGCCTATCAATAACTTTTTTTGATTCCACATTATAGGTATGACAAAATGAGAGTGAATAATAAATAATTCCATCAGCTTTTCTTTCTTTATACATTTGAATAATTTTCTCAATTCTTTCATCGTTAGGAGTAAAACAAGCACAATCTATTTTCATATATCTCTCAAGCATTCTGTCCATTAAATCATCAATTGTTTTGGCATTTTCAACATCTATATTGTCTTTGTAATATCTATGACCAATACAAGCTTCCTCATTAATAATCACTCCTCCTGTTGTTTCTACAATATGGTGAAGTTTCCAGTTCGGCGGCGCCATTGGAGTTCCTATTACCATAATTCTCGGAGTTTCTTTACTAACAACGCTTTTTTTATCTTTTATTCTCTCTTCAAGTTCATCACATAATTCATGAACTTTTTTGGTAAATCTTTCCGGGTCATCATAAAAAGAAATCTGATTAATCAAAAGCCCGTCTTTTCCGCTTATTGGCACAACATCAGGATACATTCCTCTTAATCTGTCAAGCCTTTGCATAGCCTCTCTTTTTTTGTTTATTATTTCAATTCCTTTTTTAAGCTCTTCAAATGTAAGTTCTCTGTCAATAACTTTTTCAATATGTTTTTTAAAATCATATACTTCGCTTTTCCAAAGTTCTTTTTCTTTTTCTCTTTTCATTTGCGGTATATGCATAACATGGGTGGGATGAAGCTCGTTTAACAATTCCCATGTTTTTTTCTTAGCTTCACAACTTGTCTCCCCGTAAATAAAATCGGACGATTGAGTATAAGGGCATGTTCTTTGAACTTTAAACCCATAAGCGGATTTAATCAAAGGACAAATATTCCTTGGCAAATCCCTCTCGGCATCTGGAATTGAAAAATCTGCCCCACCGCAAAGCCCGTAACATGCTCCATCGGCTCCAACTACAATTTCTTCTGGAACAAAAATACAAAAAGTTCCTACAAGCGGTTTTCCTTGCTTTTTTTTCTTTAAAATTTCTTCTATTCTTTTTCCGTGAATTTCACTCATTACATAATCAAAATACTCCATTTCTTTGGGTCTATTATCTTGTTTTAAAAAAAATTCAGGATAAATTTGCATTAAAGCGTTTAAAAGTTCATTATGTTTTTCAATATCCATTCCTAATTCTTTATACATTTGAGTATATTTTTCGCTCATTTTATTTCCTTATAAACTTATTGTATTTTTATGAAGTAAAAAATCCATCGTATCGTAAGCATTACCTATTTCTCCAACTTTAAGCTCCTCAGGTGGAATTTTGAAATGATTCATACAAACCCCACACGAATATATCTTAACACCTTTTTTTTCAAACTCTTTTAAAATTTCAATTGTTTTTTCATTTTTTGTAGTCAAAAACACACCTCTATTTACACAAACAACAATTTCAGGCAATTTATCAAATTCAAGCGTAGTTTTTAAAAATCCTTCCATTAATATATGACCAAGTTCCCCTTCTCCAACCTTGTCATCCTTAATAAAAAGCACTTTATCCAAAAATTTTTTATCATCTTCTTCTTTTACAATACTGCACTCATACCCTTTTACAATTCTGATAACACTCTCGCCGTTATCAAGTTTTTCCTCTTCTGCCACAAGCCCCTGATTTGCCGCAAATCTTTTCACATTTTGAATAGAAGAAATTGAATTTACCAATACTTCCAAAATCCCCTCATCCATCTCTTCAAGAGCTTTTTTTGTTTTTAAAACAGGTTCCGGACATGCAAGATTTCTACAATCTATTTTCATAATAAACCCTTTCATTTAGAATTAATAAAAAAAACCAAAGCTTAAAATTTAATTTAACAACGAATTAAAGGCTGAATTTATTTTGCAATGAAGCGTTTAGAAGTTTTTGCTGCTTCATTGTCCGCCTTAACCTAAGGCCTAACAGCAAATCATTACAAGTATTATAACACAAAAAATTTTAATGTCAAAAAATATAAACGAAACTAATTGAATTTTTATAAAAACAAAACATAACAGCAAGAAATAAATTTTTTATTGATAAATATCTCCTGACACTAAATTGTTGAAATTATACAAAAAAGGGCACTTATAGCCCTTTTTCTTTTTTATATTGAAGCACTGCTTGATACACTTTATCTTTAATTTTTAACTTCTCCTTTTTTAAAGCATCAAGTGCTAATTCATCCATATACTCTCTTCCTTCTTCAACATCGTCAATTTTTTGATTAAGCTCGGCATGTTTTTGAATAAGTTTATCAATATGTGGATTTTCTGCTGCAACTTTTTCCATAACAGGAATTAATTCGGGGCAACATTCTTTAAACATTATCACTCCTTTTTTTCAAATTATATCAAATTAAACATTCATTTTCATCGTCATCATCAAATTCCACATAAAAATCATCTCCTTCTTCATCATATTCTCTTGAATTCGGATTACATTTATCACAAAATATAATTTCTTTATTTTTGTTGTTTTCTTTATTCAAAAAATTTTCAACTTCATCAAATATAAAAAATTCCAAATAATGCGCTTCATTATTAAATTCATGATCATCTTTTCTTTCGAACATTTTATCACACATGTCCGAATGCACTTCAATAAATTCAGGTGTATCAATTACACAATAACCCATTTTAACTCCTTATTTTTAAACTGAATTTTCTTTTAAAATCATTTTTTACATCAATTCTTAAATTTTTTGCATAAAATTTTCGCCAATTAAGATTTATCCCTTTTGGAATAGCAAAAGAGCCTCTTGGGCCATTAAATCCTACAAATTCAACATTTGATTGTTTAGAAATTTTTATTTTTTCAGAATGTTTAAAAGCATACAAAGTATTATTTATTTTAACTTTCATTTCAATATTTCTGTTATCTAAAAATTTACCCGGATTTTTTACCATTTCATTAAATCCTTCAATTTTCACATCATAAAGTTTAAAAAATTCCCTAAGCATCACAAGATGAGTTTTAATTTTCTCTTCTAACTTCGGAAGCTGTTTGGAAGCTTCTATACAAAATGCTTTTATTCCATGTTCTAAACACCAAGCTGTAAGCGCTTTTTTCTGCTCATCATGAATATGTGCCGTAAATGTTTTGGTATTAATAAGCCCTAATTTTCTTTTTAAATAGATATTTGCATTCTCTTGAACAAATTTGGCTTCCGTATAAAGATTAAAATTTTTATATTTTTTTTCATCAATTACAACGCTTTGCCCCCATGCTCTTTTGTTTTCAATATTAAACCCGTATCCATCATGCATTGATATTAAAACATCAGGTTTATATTCCAAAATGGCTTCTTTTAGTAATTCTACATAATAAAAATCCGGGTCTTTTTTTGAAATATAAGCAAATTTCCTGTTCATATCCCCGTTATATCCTCTAACATCCGCTAAAATGGAGGTGAAGTTACTTCTAGGGATTATAAAAAGCTCTCCTTTTTTCAAGGTGGCATCAATCAACATATCGGCAGCTTTATATGCCCCCATTTCATTTCCGTGAATACCGCCTATTAGCATTATTCTAAATTTAGAATTTTTTGATTTTAAATGATAATACTCAAAAGGCTTTTTAGGAAAAATAAAGTGAGGTTTGTTTTTAGACCTTGCAAAAAGAGGAGTTGCACTAAATATTATAGAAGTTTTTAAAAATTTTCTTCTATCCAATCAAAATCCTTTTTTATTTTTATAATTATAACACTCCTGATAATTTAACCCAAATTTAATTTCTTTTCTCTAAACTTCCACTCAAAAAGGATGTAAATGAAACAGATAATTTTACAAGAAAAATATCCTGTATTCGTTTTAGATGTATTTAAAAATGAAACTCATTATAAATCTGCCGATGAAATAATTAAATTTTTCAAAGAAAAAATAAATTCTCATCCAACTTGCAGATATATTGGAGAATTTAACCATTTTTCCCATACAAAATCTATTAATGGCGAAATAAATCCGGAAATAAAAGATTGTAAATTAATAATATTTTGTTTTGGTAATAAACTTCCAAATGGGAAAATTCCTGCTGTTAGACCAAGAAGTATTGGAGTTAGCGAATATGAAGATAAACTTGAAATAAGCTTTTTGGAAGCTCCTGCTTTAATTGCTAATGAGGTAATGGAAGAATGGGTAAAAGAGCTTAAAGAGCATCTATAACCACTTTAACATCAGCTCCTTTTGCAAAATATGGGGCTGTTGTAACTATTCCATCAGTTCCCGTTTTTACATATTCTTCCACATTATCTTTATTAATCCCCCCGGCACTTAATACTTTAATATTTTTTTTATGAGCCATTTCAACTATTTTTTTAGTTGTTTCAATATCAACCTTATCAAGCTGTAAAATATCTACTTCTAAATCTATCAATTTTTTTGCATGTTCTATATTTTCACACTCAATAACCCATTTTTTTTCAGCAGTTTTATATTTTAAATCTTTGAAATTTTTATAAAATTTCTCCCATCCTCCATATAATTTAATATAATTATCAAAAACCAAAATTGTTTCGGTTGTGCTAACCCTATGCGGAAATCCCCCTCCATCCAAAACGGCATTTAGAGCAATTTTTTTCGTAAAAGGTATAATTTTTCTTGTAGTTAAAATTTCAATATGAGGATTAATACTCTTTGCTTTTGTTACCATTTCGTTAGTATAAGTGGATACACTCAATGCATATTCATAAATATTTTGAGCAACTTTCCATAATATTAAAACATCATCTCCTTCCGCTTCTAAAAGTTTATTTCCAGCTTTAATAAAATTACCGTCTTTTTCTTTGAAAATAACTTTTAAATTCAATCTTTCACATAATTTTTCCACTAATTTATTAGCACTAATAACAGCGTCTTTTCTTGTCCAAAAACTGATTTTACCGGGAGATTTAATATCCATCAACTCTTCCGTCAAATCAAAATAAGGCATATCTTCATTAATAAGCTTATCAATATCTTCATATGTGTAATACATTTTTTCCCTTTATATTTAGAATAAACGCATTATAAATACTTTAAATGAAAAAAAAATTAATTCAAATTAAAATATAAATAAATTTATAAGAGTAACTAATTTGTGTCAGTCACTATTTAATTAATAAAAAACAAGAGGAATTTTATTAAGCCCCTTGTCTTTCTTTAATAATTTCCTGAGCGATATTATTAGGAACCTCTTCATAATGATCGAATACCATTGAATACGTTCCCCTACCCTGCGTCATACTTCTAAGATCAGTAGAATATCCGAACATTTCAGCAAGAGGAACAAATGCGTTGATTTGTTTAATTCCATGCACATCTTCCATAGAATTTACCTGACCTCTTCTTCTGTTGATATCACCGATAACATCACCCATATACTCTTCCGGAACTTCGATTTCCACTTTCATAATAGGTTCAAGTATGACCGGATTTGCTTTTTTCATACCTTCTTTAAATGCCATACTTCCGGCTAATTTAAACGCCATTTCGCTTGAATCGACCTCATGGTAACTTCCGTCATAAAGCTCGACTTTAAAATCAACTACCGGAAATCCTGCCAAAACACCAGCCTGAGCCGCTTCTTGAATACCTTTGTCAACTGCCGGGATATATTCTCTCGGGATTACCCCACCTTTAATCAAATCGACAAATTCATAACCTTTACCCGGTTCTTGCGGTATCATTCTGATAAACACATGTCCATATTGACCTCTACCACCTGTTTGTTTTGCATATTTGTATTCTTGTTCTACTTGATTTTTGAATGTTTCTCTGTATGCAACCTGAGGTTTACCTGTATTACATTCAACTTTAAATTCCCTTTTTAGTCTGTCAACCAAAATTTCAAGATGCAATTCGCCCATTCCAGAAATAATAGTTTGCCCTGATTCTTCGTCTGTTGCAACTCTGAAACTCGGATCCTCTTCCGCTAATTTTTGAAGAGCTATTGCCATTTTTTCCTGATCGGCTTTTGTTTTAGGCTCAACCGCCACACTAATAACTGGTTCAGGGAATTCCATTCTCTCTAAAATAATAGGTCTTTTTTCATCACATAAAGTATCTCCGGTCAAAGTATTTTTAAGACCGACAATCGCTCCTATTTCACCGCTGTAAAATTCATCAACCTCTTCTCTTTTGTTTGCATGCATTCTAAGAAGTCGACCAACTCTTTCTTTTTTGTTTTTAGTTGAATTTAAAACATAACTTCCGGCTTTTATTGTTCCTGAATAAAATCTTGTAAAAGTAAGTTTACCTACAAACGGATCAGTCATAATTTTAAACGCAAGTCCTGCAAAAGGCTCGTCATCACCCGGATTCACACTAATTTCTTCGCCTGTTTTAGGATCTATTCCCTTAATCCAGTCAACTTCATCAGGAGCAGGAAGATAATCGATAACCGCATCAAGTAACGGCTGAACGCCTTTATTTTTAAAAGCAGTTCCGCAAAGCATAGGAACTATTTCTATATCAATAGTGGCTTTTTTGATTGCTTTTTTTATTTCATCTACACTAAGCTCTTCGCCTGCGAAGTATTTTTCCATCAATTCTTCATCGGTTTCCGCAACTGCTTCTATTAATTTTTCTCTGTATTCTTCCGCTTTTTCTTGATACTCAGCCGGAATATCGACAATTTCATATTTGCTTCCGAGCGCTGCTTCATCTTCCCATACAAGAGCTTTCATCTGAACCAAATCAACAACACCTTTGAAGTTTTCCTCCGCTCCGATTGGAATTTGAATAGGAACCGGATTTGCTTTTAATCTCTCTTTTATCTGTTTTTCAACATTATAAAAATCGGCTCCGATTCTATCCATTTTATTGACAAAAGCAATTCTTGGAACTCTATATTTGTTTGCTTGTCTCCAAACGGTTTCACTTTGAGGTTGAACACCTCCCACAGCACAAAAAACCGCAACTGCACCATCAAGAACCCTCATACTTCTTTCAACTTCAATAGTAAAGTCAACGTGTCCCGGAGTATCGATAATATTTATCTGATGATTTTTCCAAAAGCAAGTTGTAGCGGCAGAAGTAATTGTAATTCCTCTTTCTTTTTCTTGTTCCATCCAGTCCATTGTAGCTGCACCTTCGTGAACCTCGCCTATTTTATGACTGATTCCGGTATAATATAAAATTCTCTCGGTAGTAGTAGTTTTACCGGCATCGATATGCGCCGCTATACCTATATTTCTTACCAAATGAAGTGGCGTTTTTCTTGGCATATTATCTCCTTATTCGTAATTATAATGTAGATTTTGTAGAAAAAAGGGGAAAGAAAAAATCATTTTAAATTTTTCACTTTTCATTTTTAATTTATTTTTACCATCTATAATGTGCAAACGCTTTGTTAGCCTCGGCCATTCTATGAGTATCTTCACGTTTTTTAAACGCAGCTCCTCTTTCGTTTGCGGCATCCCAAAGCTCGTTTGCAAGTCTTTCAACCATAGTTCTTTCGTTTCTGTTTCTTGCAGCGTCAACTATCCATCTTATTGATAAAGTTTGCTGTCTTTCGGGTCTTACTTCCATAGGAACCTGATAAGTGGCACCTCCGACCCTTCTACTTCTAACTTCCAAAAGAGGTTTTACATTTTCTATTGCTTTAAAAAATACATCTATCCCTTTTTCTTCACCTTTTGAATCAAGTCTTTCAATTGCACCATAAACTATTCTCTCAGCCAATGTTTTTTTACCGTCCCACATAACTTTATTTATAAACTTCGTAACTACTTCACTGTTATATACCGGATCCGGCATTACCTCTCTTTTCGGCGCTCTTCTTCTTCTCATAAAATCTCCTTCTCTTCAGTTTTTTAATCCCCATTTCAGGGAACTTACTCTACCTTTTGGCAGTGAGGAGGCTTTTTAAGTTAAAAGTTAAAAGTGAAAAATTAAAAATAATAACTTTTCACTTTACATTTTACACTTTTCACTCAAACCCTCCTACCATAACCAAAACCAACTATAACTAACTTAACCTAAATTTCTTACTTTTAATTTTAAACTTTTAACTTACTTTTTACCGGCTTCTGATTTTTTAGTTCCGTATTTACTTCTTGAATGAACTCTTCCTTTAACTCCGGCAGTATCCAATGCACCTCTAATGATATGGTATTTAACACCCGGTAAGTCTTTTACCCTACCGCCTCTAACGAGCACGATACTATGCTCTTGCAAGTTGTGTCCTTCACCCGGAATATAACTGATTACCTCATATCCGGAAGTAAGTCTAACTTTTGCTACTTTTCTCAAAGCTGAGTTCGGTTTTTTAGGAGTAGTCGTATATACTCTTGTGCAAACCCCTCTTCTTTGAGGACAGCTAAGTAATGCTCTTGATTTAGATTTTTTGATTACTTGTTTTCTACCTTTTCTAACTAATTGGTTAATAGTAGGCATTTGCTTCCTTTTTTTAGTTTTTAGTGCGTAATTTTATCAAAAATTAATAAATATGGCAACTTAAAATTTCCTTTTCAAAAGGAAAAATTAATCGTGATTTAATTTTAATTTTCTTTCCTTGTGATAAAACATTCCTGTTCCCACAGGAACAACTCTTCCAAGAACTATATTTTCCTTAAAATCTTCGAGATAATCAAATTTACCTTGAATACTGGCTTCTGTAAGAACCCTTGTAGTTTCTTGGAAACTGGCTGCTGAAATGAAACTATCAGACTGGATTGCAGCCCTTGTAATACCAACCAACACCGGTTCGGCAATCGCACTCTCTCCTCCGAATTTTTTAATTCTTTCATTCTCTTCGTTAAACATTTTTCTACTGACCAAATCACCTTCGATAAATTTGGTATCGCCGCTATCTACTATTTTTACCTGTCTTAACATTTGATTTATAATAAGTTCAATATGTTTATCGTTTATATTAACCCCTTGAAGGCGATAGACTTTTTGAACTTCATTTACAATATATTGTTGAAGGGCTTTTTCACCCAAGATATTTAAAATATCGTAACTTGAAATTTGCCCATCGGTAAGTCTCTCTCCCGCGTGAACAAAATCACTTTCATGCACCAAAATTTGTCTCTCTTGTGGAACCAAATATTCTTTTACTGATGTTTCGCCTTCGATTATTAATCTCTGTTTTCCTCTTATTGTTTTTCCAAATTTCACCACACCGTCTATTTCACTGATAATAGCAGGAGATTTTGGTCTTCTTGCTTCAAAAAGCTCGTTAACTCTTGGAAGACCTCCTGTAATATCCGTTGATTTTGCAACTGCTTTTGGCGTTTTCGCCAAAATATCTCCCTGAGTTACCTCTGCTCCTTCTTGAACATGAATAACCGTTTTCGGTTCAAGCACATATTCGAATACTTTGTCATTACTTGCCAAAATAATTCTCGGATGATATCCTTTTGGAAGATACTCTTTAACAATAATTCTTGATTCTCCCGTAAGCTCGTCAATTTGTGTCGTAACGGTAAATCCATCTATAATATCTTCAAATTTAATTATTCCATCAGCTTCCGCCAAAATAGGATTTGCAAACGGATCCCATTCCGCAATTACCGGCTGTTCTCCTTTAATAGGCTCGGCAATGATTTCACCTGCTTTAATCGATGCATTATCGTCTTTTAAAATTTTGCTACCTCTTACAATATAATATCTACCCGCTTCTCTGTCATTATTATCTACTACAACGGCAAAAAGCCCTTTATATTCATTGTCAAATCCAATCTCTTCTCCTGCTTTAAGTTCATACACTCTTTCAAGATGATCCCCCGTAAGTTTATAATATTTAATATTTCCACTTACTTTACTTTCAACTTTTACGGGAATCGGTTCGTTATCATTTACTTTAAGCTCTGCTCCATAAGGAATCCTTTGCGGAATATACCATGCTTCTTTAATAACTTCAACGATAGCATCATCTTTTTTTACTTTTTGATTTTTATAAGGAATATAAAGCTTGCCTTCTGTTTTACCAGAAATCCCGGCTAATTCCGTTCCTTTTACAATATCATTTTTTCTAATAGAATATCTTTTAATACTTCCATCAACACATTCGATTTCTATCAATACCTCTTCATGCTGAGTTTGAACTTTTACTACTCCATCACACGGGGATTTAAGTTTAGGCTCAACAAGTAAAACAGCCGCATTACGTCTGTTTGCAATAATTTTTTTACCATTTCTTTCATATATTGCTATATTGTAATATCTAATATATCCATATTTATCCGCAACTATTTGTCTCTCTTCTTGGGTTGAACCTGCAATACCGCCTGTATGAAACGTTCTAAGCGTTAACTGAGTTCCCGGTTCACCAATCGACTGGGCTGCAATAATTCCAACCGCTTCACCTACTTTAACCAATTTTCTCTCAGCCAAATTCATTCCGTAACATTTAGAACATATTCCCTTGCTTGCTTTACAAGTAAGCGCACTTCTGATTTTAACGGATTTTACACCTTTTCTAACAATCTCTTTTGCTTCTTCTTCGGTAATTAACGTTCCTTCCGTAAATAAAACTTCATTTGTTATTGGATCATATACATCATCAGCCAAAACTCTACCATAAATTCTCTCTTCCAATGATTCAACAAGAGTTGAACCGTCTGTAATATCTGTAACTTCAATACCTTCATGCGTTCCGCAATCTTCCATTACGATTCTAAAATTTTGAGAAACATCTACAAGTTTTCTTGTAAGATATCCTGCACTTGCCGTTTTAAGAGCCGTATCCGCAAGACCTTTTCTCGCTCCGTGAGTTGAAATGAAAAATTCAAGAACATTCAAACCTTCTTTAAAGTTTGAAATAATAGGAGTTTCAATAATTTCACCGTTCGGTTTTGCCATAAGCCCCCTCATACCTGCAAGCTGTTTAATCTGACTTGCACTACCCCTTGCACCAGAATCAGCCATCATATGGATTGAATTAAACCCGTCTTTGTCTTTTTTCATAAGCTCAAGCAGTTTTTCTTTAATTTCATTATCAACTCTTGTCCAAATATCAACAATTTTATTGTATCTTTCCTGATCGGTTAAAAGACCTTTTTTATATTGCTCCTGAACTTCTTTAACTTTTTCCTGAGCTTCAAGTATGATCTTGGATTTTTCGCTCGGCACGATAATATCGTCCATAGAAATTGAAACTCCTACTTTTGCCGCATATTTAAATCCTAAATCTTTAAGATTATCCAAAAATTCGGCCGTAACTTTAAGCCCTCCTATTTTATAAACATAATCGACAAGGTTTGCTATGTCTTTTTTCTTCATAATTTTGTTATACATTTCAACCGGAACAAAATCAGGTACAATAGAATGCAAAATCATTCTTCCGGGAGTGCTTTCAATTATTTGATTTTTTACTTTCACTTTAATTTTTGCATGTAAATCAACAGCCCCTTCATCAAAAGCTACTAATACTTCCTCGGGATTTGCAAACAATTTATGCTCTCCTGTAACTCCCTTTTTAACAAGAGAAAGATAATAAACTCCAAGAACCATATCTTGGGATGGAACAGCAATTGCTTTACCGCTTGCAGGCAAAAGAATATTCATACTACTTAACATCAATATTTTTGCTTCCGCAATAGCTTCCTGGCTTAAAGGCACATGCACGGCCATTTGATCCCCGTCAAAATCCGCATTAAACGCTGCACATACAAGCGGATGCAATTGAATTGCATTCCCATCGATTAATACGGGATGGAATGCTTGAATTGAAAGTTTATGAAGTGTCGGAGCTCTATTCAAAAGCACAGGATACTGATCTACAACTTCTTGCAAACATTCCCAAACTTCTGGGGTTTTTTCCTCTATATGTTTTTTTGCCTGTTTGATTGTGGTTGCATAACCTTTTTCTTCAAGTTTTCCTATCAAATGAGGTTTAAAAAGCTCCAATGCCATTTTTTTAGGAAGACCGCATTGATCCATTCTCAAATTCGGTCCTACAACAATAACACTCCTTCCTGAATAATCAACCCTTTTTCCAAGAAGATTTTGCCTAAATCTTCCGCTTTTGCCTTTAATAATATCGCTTAGTGATTTAAGAGGTCTTTTATTTGCACCTTTTATTGTATTTCCTCTTCTTCCGTTATCAAACAGTGCATCAACGGATTCTTGAAGCATTCTTTTTTCGTTTCTGATAATAATTTCAGGCGCATCAAGTTCAATAAGTCTTTTAAGTCTTTGATTTCTATGAATTACACGTCTATATAAATCATTCACATCAGCAACAGCAAATTTACCTCCGTCAAGCGCTACAAGAGGTCTTAAATCGGGAGGTAAAACGGGAATAACAGACATAATCATCCATTCGGGTCTGTTATCGGAATTTAAAAAGCCTTCTACAATTTTAAGTTTTTTTACTATCTCTTTTTTTCTAGCTTCGCTTTTTGTATTTTTAAGCTCTTCTTTTAAAGACGCATACATTTCCGCTAAATCAAGCTCTTCAAGCATTTTTCTTATAATTTCCGCTCCCATTTCCGCATGAAAACCGGTATCACCATATAATTCTATAAGTTTTCTGTATTCATCCTCAACCAATATATCTCCTCTTTTCACAGGAGCATCTCCACTTTCATACACAACATAAGCTTCATAATACAAAACTCTTTCTAAATCTTTCATTTTTATATCAAGCAATGTTCCGATTCTACTAGGAAGATTACTTACATACCAAATATGTGCTACCGGCGTAACAAGTTCAATGTGTCCAAATCTCTCCCGTCTGACTTTACTTGATGTAACTTTTACACCGCATTTTTCACAAACAATACCTTTATATCGCATTTTTTTGTATTTACCGCAAAGACACTCATAATCATTTATAGGTCCGAAAATTTTTGCGCAAAAAAGACCATCTCTTTCAGGTTTTAGGGTTCTGTAATTAATTGTTTCTGGTTTTTTAACTTCCCCGTAAGACCAAGAAAGAATTTCTTCTGGGCTGGCTATTTTTACCTGAACGGCATCTATATCAGCCGGTCTATTTTCCTCGTCCCATACAAGTTTTGTATATTTATATTTCCTCATTGTCTTCTTCCTTTTTGTAAAACTCTAAATCAAGTCCAAGAGCACGAAGTTCTTTACTCAATACAAAAAATGTTTCACTAAGCCCTTCAATAGGAACATTTTCTCCTCTTGTAAGAGCTCTGTATGCCTTATTTCTACCTTCCACATCATCGGATTTAGTAGTTAACATTTCTTTAAGATTGTATGCCGCACCGTAAGCTTCAAGAGCCCAAACTTCCATTTCCCCGAATCTCTGCCCTCCGAAAAGTGCTTTTCCTCCGACAGGTTGTTGAGTAATAAGAGAATAAGGTCCGATACTTCTAGCGTGAGCTTTATCATCAACCAAATGGTGAAGTTTTAACATATACATATACCCCACATTAACTCTTTCTTTTATAGGCTCGCCCGTTCTTCCGTCAAAAAGTTTCATTTTTCCGTCTTTCGGAATTCCTGCAAGTTCGAAAAGTTTTTTAAATTCTTCCTCATTCACACCTTCAAAAGGAGTGGTTGCAAATTTCACTCCTCTAGCCCAATCTCTTGCATATTTTAATAACTCTTCATTGGTTAATTTATCAAGAAATTCTTTATATTTTTCACCGAAATGAGCGATTTCAACTATTTCTTTCATTTTTGCTCTTAATTTATCCATCATATTATTTTGTTCGTTTTTAAGAAGATCTTCTATTTGTTCTCCCAATTTTTTACCGACAAGCCCGAGATGAACCTCCAAAATCTGCCCTATATTCATCCTTGAAGGAACTCCAAGCGGATTTAAAACGATATCAACCGTTTTTCCATCTTTCATATAAGGCATATCTTCTTCCGGAACTATAATACTTACAATACCTTTATTTCCATGTCTTCCTGCCATTTTATCGCCGACTTTGATTTTTCTTTTATTGGCAATATAAACTTTAACCATTTTAGCAACACCGTTTGGCAAAATATCGTCTCTTTCCAAAATTTCTATTTTTTCATCATAATCGCGTCTTATGTTTTCTTTTTCTTTTTGATATTTTGTTTTAATTTCTTCAAATTTCTTTTGAGTTTCCTCATTAAAATACTCTACTAAACTTAAAAGTAAAAATTTATTGATACTTTCAAGTGCGTTTTTTGGTATTTTTTCACCTACTTTATATGTTTTTGAATTTAATTCCAAATCCTTGATTAAAGGAGAAGATGCCAATAAATTAATTAAAGAATACATCTCTTCATTATCAATAATGCTTAATTGATTTTTATAAATTTCTTCTATTTTTGTTTTTTCTTCTTCATGAGCCTTTCTAGCTCTCTCATCCAGTTCATACCCTTTTTTGGTATAAACTTTTACATCGATAACAACACCTTCCATACTTGCAGGAGCATAAAGCGAGCTATTTACAACATGTCCGGATTTGTCACCGAAAATAGATTTCAAAAGTCTCTCTTCGGGTGTAGGTTTTACATCTCCTTTTGGTGAAATTTTACCTACCAATATCATTCCGGGTTTTACATATGTTCCGATTTTAATTATTCCGCTTTCATCCAAATGAGTTAAAAGTTCGGGTTTTACACCCGGTATATCCGCTGTTAGCTCCTCCAAACCGTGTTTAAGCTCTCTTACCTCGCAAACCTCTTCATAAATATGAACAGATGTATAAATATCATCTTTTATGATTTTTTCGCTTAAAACAATAGCATCTTCATAGTTATATCCATTCCAAGGCATAAATGCAACCATTACGTTTTTACCGAGTGCAATCTCACCGTTGTCCATATTAGGACCATCTGCTATTACATCTCCGGCTTTAATTATATCGCCTTCTTTGACAATAGGCCTTTGATCAAAACAGGTATTTTGATTAGTTCTAAGATATTTTTCAAGTCCGTAATGATCTATATACGCTCCGTTTTCATCTTCGCCCAAAATATATATGTTTTTGGCATCGACTTTAATTACTTTGCCGCTTCTTTTAGCTTTTACAATTTGCCATGCATCACGGGCTACATATTTTTCAAGCCCAGTTCCTACAATTGGAGCCTCGCTTCTTAGAAGTGGCACACCTTGACGCTGCATGTTTGATCCCATTAATGCTCTGTTTGCGTCATCATGTTCAAGGAATGGAATTAAAGATGCACCAACACCAACAATCATTTTAGGATTCAAATCATATAAATCAACCTCTTTTTTATCCACCAAAATAATTTCGCCATCTTTTCTCGCTTCAATCAAATCTTCAATAATTTCACCCGTTTTTTCATCTATTTGAACGCTTGCGGGAGCTATTACCTTTTCTTCTTCCTGTGTAGCAGTTAAATATACTATCTCATCGGTTACTCTTCCGTCTTTAACAATTCTATAAGGCGCTTCAATAAATCCGAACTCATTTACTTTGGCATATGTTGAAAGTGTATTTACTAAACCGATGTTTTGACCCTCAGGTGTTTCAATAGGACAAATTCTTCCGTAATGGCTTGGATGAACGTCCCTAATTTCAAATCCCGCTCTCTCTCTTGTTACTCCGCCTTCACCCAAAGCTGAAAGTCTTCTTTTATGCGCAACCTCGCTTAATGGGTTGGTCTGGTCCATAAATTGTGAAAGCTGACCTGTTGCAAAAAAGTCTAAAATAGTCGTTGTTACGAGTTTTGTATTTACCAAATCCATAGGTAACAAATCGTTTATATTTGTAACAGTTGTCATTTTATCTTTAATTGTTTTTTGCATTTTGGCCAAACCTTCTTGAAGTCTGTTTGCCAAAAGCTCACCGATGCTTCTAATTCTTCTATTTCCCAAATGGTCTCTGTCATCTATTTGCCCCATTCCGTTTTTTACACCGATTAAATATTGAATTGTTTTAATAATATCCTGATATGTTAAAACGGTTACTTCATCGGGAACATTAAGTCCCAATTTATGATTCATTTTCATACGACCGACTTTTGTCAAATCATATCTCTCCGGATCAAAGAAAAGTTTTTCAAACAACTCTTTTGCCGTTTGAGGGGTAGCAGGCTCACCAGGTCTCATTACTTTATAAATTCTAATTCTTGCAAGATCATTTTCGTTTTCAATACCTTCTGTTTGTTTAAGTATTTTAAGTGCTTCAATATCCTGATGAAACGCTCTTAAAATACTATCATCAACTCCCTCTGACAAATCGTTTACTATTTTAAACTCATCAATTTGGCTTTCAAGAATTTTTTTAAGTTTTACATCATTAAGAACCGTTAACGTATCGAATAAAACCTCCCCCGTCAAAGGATCATAAATAGGCTCAGCCAAATGTCTGTCAATCAATATCTCAATAGGATATTCGATAAATTTATGTTCTTTTTGAATTTTATCCAATTTCCTTTGGGTTAATCTTTTCCCTGCCGGAAGCAAAACATTCCCATCCTCATCTTTAATGTCAAAATCATATTTTCCAGGCTCTAATGCGCTTGAAGGCATCAAAAATTTATTCTCTTTAATTTTTATATCCAAAATAGGATAAAACATTTTCAATATATCTTCTTTTGAATAATCCATTGCTCTTAGCAAGATTGTTACGGGAACTTTTCTTCTTTTATTTACCCTAACATACAAAACATCTTTTACATCATATTCAAAATAAACCCAACTTCCCCTATCCGGAATAATTTGTGCGGAATAAAGAAGTTTATTTGAATTTTGTGCTTCTTCTTGTTTGAAAATAACACCTGGACTTCTGTGCAACTGATTGACAATTACCCTCTCGACTCCGTTTATAATAAAACTCGTTCTTTCAGTCATTAAAGGAATATCTCTTATAAAAAGAGTCTGTTCTTTAATGTCTTTTATTCCTATAACTTCGCCTGTTTTTTCATCTTTTTCATGAACTATAAGCCTTATTTTGATTCTTATCGGAATAGAATACGTAAGACCTTTTTCCATACACTCTCTAACGGTATATTTAGGTTTTTTAAATTCAATACCAGCATATTCAAGTGTAATTCTGTTTTGAGCATCTGTAATCGGAAACATTGACTTAAAAACTTTATTTATACCACTTTTTTCAGGTTCTTTAAGATTTATGAAATCTTTGAAAGAATTTTGTTGTAAATGTAGTAAATTGGGAATATCCAATATTTGAGGAATTTTAGAAAAATCAACTCTTAATCTATTGGCGGATTTTAATTGGTTTAACATAGGCTCTCCTGGGTGAGATTTTTTTGTAGATTGTAAATTATTTTATATCAAAAAAAATAAAAAAAAGCAAGAAGCAAATTATTTTACCTCTACTTCTGCTCCTGCTTCTTCTAATGCTTTTTTAATTTCTTCTGCTTCATCTTTACTTACAGCTTCTTTAATTGTAGTTGGTGCATTATCAACCATTTCTTTTGCTTCTTTTAATCCTGCACCTGTCAATTGTCTGACGACTTTAATTACATTAATTTTTTTAGCTCCCGGTGCTTTTAAGATTACATCAAATTCGGTTTTTTCTTCTGCCGCTTCTCCTGCTGCTCCCGCTGCTCCTGCTACTACTGTCGGTTGTGCGCTAACTTCAAATTTTTCTTCAAAAAGCTTAACTAATTCGTTTAATTCTTTAACTGTTAAGTTTTCAATAGTTTCTAAAATTTGTTCAAATGTACAAGCCATGATAACTCCTCCTGTTTATTTTATTGTTCTTGTTCTTTTTTTTCAATTAATTTGTTAAGACCCCACGCAAATTTTGCAATAGGTGCCTTCATCATAAACGCAACCATTCCAAGCAATTCGTCTTTGGTTGGAAGTTTGCTTACTTCTTCAACATAAGCCACATCTTTAACTTCGCCTTCGATTACTGCACCTTTAATTTTAAAAGTATCTTTGTAATCTTTTGCGTGCTTAGTTAATATTTTTGCAAGAGTAATTTGATCCTCACCCCATACAAAAATATTGTTTTCTTCAAAATCCACTTCAACACCATTGTTTTTAAAAGCAATTCTTGCCAATGTATTTTTTATAACTTTTGCTTTACCTTCGGCTTCTTTAATAGCTTTTCTTAATTTTTCAAGATCTTTTACGCTTTGACCTTTAAAATCTGCATAAAAAATACTTACATCTTTTGTAAATTCGTTGCTTATTTCCTCAACGATTTTCTTTTTAAGTTCTTTTTTCATAAAGCTCCTTTCACTTAGACTCGGCAGGATATTAAGGCAAAGCCGCCTGCTTTCTAAGTCATTTAGACTTAGGCGTAAGCCTATTTATATTCGGCAAGTTCATTTACATCCAATTTTAAACTAGGGCTCATAGTAAGACTTAATGCTCCGCTTTGTATATATCTTCCCTTTGCACTTGCAGGTTTCATTTTGTTGATTTTTTCAACAAAAGCTTTTGCATTTTCATATATGGCTTCCGGAGTAAAACTAACTTTTCCGATTCCTACGTGCATATTTCCTTTTTTATCAACTCTGAAATTAACTTGTCCAGCTTTTGCATTTTGAACTGCTTTTGCAACATCCATAGTTACTGTTCCCGTCTTAGGATTTGGCATAAGACCTTTTGGTCCTAAAATTCTTCCAAATTTACCAAGTTTTCCCATCATATCAGGAGTTGCTATCAATATATCAAAATCAAGATTTCCGTTTTGAATCATATCCAATACTTCATCTTCTCCAACTATATCAGCTCCTGCTGCTTTGGCTTCTTCTGCTTTTTCACCTTTTGCCAAAACTGCAACTTTAACTTCTTTTCCTGTTCCGTGAGGTAAAACAACACTACCTCTTATCATTTGATCTGCATGTCTCGGATCAACACCTAATCTTAATGCAAGTTCAACCGTTTCATCAAATTTTGCCGATTTAAGTTCTTTTACTTTTTCTGCCGCTTCTTTTAAAGAATATACATCTTTATCAATCTTTTTTAGAAGCTCTGCATATCTTTTACCGTGTTTTTTTGCCATTTTCACTCCTACGCAATTTTTTGCTTCCACTCCTGTGGTTTTATTCTACTATATCAATTCCCATTGATTTAGCACTTCCAGCTATAATTTTCATTGCCATTTCGATATCATCCGTATTTAAATCAGGCAATTTTTTCTCAGCTATTTCACGTAGCTGAGCTTTTGTTATTTTTCCAACTTTTTCTTTTAGAGGATTACTACTACCTTTTTGTATTCCGGCAGCCTTTTTCAAAAGATCCGTTGCCGGTGGTTGTTTTGTAATAAACGTAAAACTTCTATCACTATATACCGTAATTTCAACAGGAATTGTAAAGCCCATCATATCTTTTGTTTTTTCATTAAAAGCTTTACAAAACTCCATAATATTAATACCTCTTTGTCCTAATGCTGGACCTACCGGAGGTGATGGATTTGCTTTTCCTGCTGGGATTTGAAGTTTTAGCACTTCAATAATTTTTTTTGCCATCACTTATCCTTTATACTATTTTTTCTACTTTTGTGTAATGTATTTCAACAGGAGTGCTTCTACCGAAAATTGTTACATTAAGTTTAAGCATTCCCTTTTCATAATCAAATTCTTCAACTTCACCGGTAAAGTTAGCAAAAGGCCCTTCGTTAATTCTAACAATTTCACCTTCTTCAAAACTAACTTTCGGTTTAGGTGCACTTTTTTGTTTTGCTTTTTGTAAAATCAATTCAACATCTTCTTTTTTTAGAGGAGTTGGCTTTTTAGATTCACCGATGAATCTACCAACTTTTGGAAGAGATTGGATTTTATGCCAAAGCGCAGTATCCAAATCGGCTTCTAAAAATACATATCCCGGATATATACTTCTTTCATATATTTTTTTCTTGCCGTTTTTTACTTCGATCACTTCTTCGGTAGGGACAATTACTTCTCCGATTTGTTCAAGATTCAATTCATTTTTTAAATTTTTTATCGCTTTTTTTACGGACAATTCGCTTCCAGAATATACTTGCAAAGCATACCATTTTTTATTTTGTGCATTATTTTCCATTCTTTCCCTTATAATACAACTTTTAAAATTCCGCTCATTATTAAATCAACAAGTCCTAAAAACAAAGCAACAACCGTTACCATAATTGTAACCGAAATCAATGATTGTTTAATTTCCATTTTTGTTGGAAATATAACTTTGTCTAATTCGTCTTTTGCCTCTTTTATATATTCAATAAATGTTTTTATTTTTTCCATAATTTAACCTCTTCCAAAAATTGGCATTCATGGCAGGGCAGGAGGGACTCGAACCCCCAACAAGCGGTTTTGGAGACCGCCGCTCTACCATTGGAGCTACTGCCCTATTTTTCTCAAAGCACAAAGCTTTTAATGGAGCGGGCGACGGGACTCGAACCCGCGACCCTCAGCTTGGAAGGCTGACGCTCTAGCCAACTGAGCTACACCCGCATATTAGAAAAAAAAGAAAGAATTAAAAAACCTCTTTCTTACTCTGTTTTAAAGTTTAGATTCTTTGTGAATAGTATGTTTTTTACACCATTTACAATATTTTCTAATCTCAAATTTTTCAGGATGTTTTCTTTTTTCTTTTGTAGTATGGTAATTAAATCTACCACACTCTGTGCATTTTAGATGAATAATTTCTCTCATCTTATTCCTTTAAAAATAAGGGAAAACCCTTATTCGATAATTTTTGTAACTACCCCAGCACCTACGGTTCTACCACCTTCTCTGATAGCAAATCTTGTTCCTTCTTCAAGTGCGATTGGAGCAATCAACTCAACAGTAATTTTTACGTTATCGCCCGGCATAACCATTTCTACGCCCTCAGGCAAATGAATTGTTCCTGTTACGTCAGTTGTTCTGATATAAAATTGCGGTCTATATCCGTCAAAGAATGGTTTATGTCTTCCACCTTCTTCTTTTGTTAAAGCATAAACTTCTGCTTCAAATTTTGTATGAGGTGTAATACTTCCTGGTTTTGCCAATACCATTCCTCTTTCAACTTCATCTTTACCGATACCTCTTAAAAGAACACCGACATTATCACCTGCTTGTGCTTCGTCCATTTCTTTTCTGAACATTTCAATACCAGTGACTTTTGTAGTTCTTGTCGGTTTGAATCCAACGATATCTACATCATCACCTAGTTTTAATGTTCCTCTTTCAACCCTTCCTGTTACAACTGTTCCTCTTCCTGAAATTGAGAATACGTCTTCGATTGGCATTAAGAAATCTTTTTCAGTGTCTCTTTCAGGTGTTGGAATGTATTCATCAACCGCATCCATAAGCTCCATAATTTTTTCTGACCACTCGCCTAATTGTCCGGCTTTTACTTCTTCAAGTGCTTTAAGAGCAGAACCTGCAACAACAGGTGCATTGTCTCCGTCAAATTCATATTCGCTAAGAAGCTCTCTAACTTCCATTTCAACAAGTTCAAGAAGTTCTTCATCATCAACCATATCCATTTTGTTTAAGAAAACAACGATAGCTGGAACACCAACTTGTCTTGAAAGTAAGATATGCTCTCTTGTTTGAGGCATAGGACCGTCAGTTGCAGCAACAACCAAAATAGCTCCGTCCATTTGAGCGGCACCCGTAATCATGTTTTTAACATAATCGGCGTGTCCAGGACAGTCAACGTGAGCATAGTGTCTTTTTTCAGTTTCATATTCTACGTGAGACGTATTAATAGTAATACCTCTTTGTCTCTCTTCCGGTGCATTATCGATTTGATCGTAATCTTTAAGTTCTGCAAAACCTTTTTGTGCAAGAACACCAGAAATTGCTGCTGTTAATGTAGTTTTACCGTGGTCAACGTGACCGATTGTTCCAATATTAACATGTGGTTTGGTTCTTTGGAATTTTTCTTTTGCCATTTTATTCCTCCATTTAAAATTTTTATAAATTAGCTCTTCATGAACTCCAACAAGGCCTTGCTGGAGCCCATAGGCGGGATTGAACCGCCGACCTCTTCCTTACCAAGGAAGTGCTCTGCCACTGAGCTATATGGGCAAAAACACTGCTAGCAATGTTTTAAATAAATAAAACAATTTTTCGGGAGTATTCGAGCAGACAACACCAATGTAGTTTGCTCAGCTCCCAGTTTGTCATGACTGGAGCGGGCGACGGGACTCGAACCCGCGACCCTCAGCTTGGAAGGCTGACGCTCTAGCCAACTGAGCTACACCCGCTCATGGTGGTGGGGGAAGGATTCGAACCTTCGAAGGCGAACGCCAACGGGTTTACAGCCCGTCCCCTTTGGCCACTCGGGAACCCCACCTTTTTACTGGTCAAACGCTGAATGGAGCCGGCGAAGGGACTCGAACCCCCGACCTGCTGATTACAAATCAGCTGCTCTAGCCAACTGAGCTACGCCGGCTCGTTTCTTTGTGGATTGAAATTATATCCACATACTTTTTTTATGTCAAGAGTTTTAAAAAAAATTTTTTAATTTTTATAAAAAATGTTATTATTATAAAAAAGGTATATTAATGGACTTTTTATATTCCATATATCTCTCACTTAAAAATATCGGTAAAAATGATATAAAAAAATTATCTATATTGAACGGTATTTTTTGGATACTTTTTTGGTTAATCATTGCTTTGTTATTTTGGGATAAAATGATATCTTTTACATCCTTTTTATTAAGTATGTTTCCTTTTTCTTTTATTCAATTAAGCGGATCGCAAATTATTTTTACATTGCTTTGGATTCAAGCAATTTTTATAACAGTAGGAATTATATTTACTTTATTTAATGAAATAATAGAAAAAAAACTTGAAAAAACACATTTTCATTATTTAAGCATTACAATAGGTCTTATAGTAATTTTATTTTGGAGTTATATTTTTTTCAGCAATAAAACATCAATAGAAAATTATATTTTACATATTATTAAAATTTTACCCTTTCAAACCGTTCAAGAATTAATAAGTTCGTTACTTGCTATTTTATATTTTTATTTACTTTTTTGTGCAACTATGTCAATAAGTTTTTTATTATTAGTCGTTCCCAAATTAAAGCAAATTACAAAAACCGAATATCCAGAAGTAACTTTAAATAAAATATCTTATATTAAATTATTCTGGATATTGTTTAGAGATTTTATTATTTATATACTTTTAGCAATAATTTTATATCCTTTTATGTTAATTCCATGGATAAATATTATAACACTTGCATTTTTATGGATTTATATAATAAAAGAAAGTTATTCGCATATTATACAATCATTATTTAATGTATCTTTTGATAAAAAAGAAAAATGGATTTTATCATTTGTTTCAATAATATTGGACTTTTTGCCAATTATAAATATTTTTGCACCTGCTTTTGGAATTTTTATTTTTTATCATTATTCGTTAGAAAAAAAATTAGAAAATTATAAAATTTAATACATTTATGATATTTAAATTTTTATTTTGGATAATTCAATTATTAGGGATTAATTTTAACATTTTAAAAAGATCTTTTCTGTTTTCTTTCTTGCAAATTCCAAAAAATTGAAATCCTTTATATATAACAGGTTCTTCTTTTTCAGTATTGTTTTTGCTTATATATAGATTTTTATTGGAATATATATAAAATAAACCGCATGCTTTCGGTGAAGAAAGTTTTCCGTTTTTCTTTGTTTTAAAAAAGAGCGGAGAATATATAAAACTATAAATATCTTTCCCTTTTTTTAAATTAATCATAAAAATAAAATGACGAGTAACAAAATTTTTATTTTCTTTTAAAAGAAAATGAGGAATGTTTTTTTTATAATAAAAATGATATATTTTAAATATTCTACCTGTATTTGGATTAACAAAAGCAATAACATATTTTTTAGAAAAATCATTTATACTCATATTGTGGAGTTTTTTTAACGGTTTTTTAATATTTATTTTTTTTTCTAATCTTAAATTGTCTATATATGATAGGCAACCTATATCGGGTTTATTAATATTACATTGTCTAAAAATGACTCTGTTTTTATTTGTCATTGCATTAATAGTATTAATTTTTTTTTCATCAATTCCTGTTCCAAATATTTTATGTCCAATAAATAACAAAATTGAAAAAATCAACATAGCACTTATAAAATTCTTAATTTTTCTCTTATCCATCTTTTTTCTTTTTTAGTTACGTTCATTACTCATAAACTGTGTAAATGATAAACATAATCTAAAATCTTAAAGATATTTTAGCAAAATATCTTTAAGAAAAAATCACTAATTGAGGAAAATTTTTTGACTGGTTTTTAATTCCAATGGTTTTACTTTTCCATTATTTAAGCAATATCTGAAAAA
>JALVTJ010000043.1 GCA_027036005.1 Nautiliaceae bacterium | reverse complement strand
CCCCGGATTTAATTGTAGAAATAGTATCTCCTAAAACAGCAAGAAGAGATGAAAAAATAAAATTTGAAATTTATGAAAGAGAAGGGGTAAAATATTATATTTTAATTTATCCAGATGAAAAAAAAGCAAAAGTGAAAAATGGATTCAAAAAGAAAGAAGATAAAGAAATTTATGAATTTGATTTAAATGGTTGCAAAGCAAAAATAGATTTTAATGAACTCTTTGAAAGGGATTAGATGAAATATACTCTTTTAATTGACTGCGATGATAAAAAAGGACTTATTTACAAAATTTCAAAAGTTTTATATGAAAATGATTTTAATATAGAAACACAACAGGAATTTGTGGATAAAGAAAACAACAAATTCTTTTTCCGTGCAGTTATTGCAGGTGAAGTTGATAAAGAAAAATTAAAACAAGAAATATTAAATGAGATTGATTGTGCGAATATAAGAATTTACAAAAAAAGAAAAAAAAGAGTTTTTATTTTAGCTACAAAAGAAGCTCACGCCTTGGGAGATATCCTCATAAAAGCATATTCTGGGGATTTGGATGTAGAAATACTTGGAGTTATTGCCAATAGAGACAATTTAAAAGATTTGGTTCAAAAATTTAAGATTCCTTTTTATCATATTCCTGCGGAAAATAAAACCAGAATAGAACACGAAAATGAGATGTTAAAAATTATTGAGCCTACCAATCCAGATTTTATAATCTTGGCTAAATTTATGAGAATTTTGACACCAAATTTTGTAGAAAAATTCCCTAACAAAATAATAAATATTCATCACTCATTCCTCCCGGCATTCATAGGTGCAAATCCTTACAAACAGGCATATGATAGAGGTGTGAAAATTATAGGGGCAACTGCTCATTTTGTAAATAACAATCTTGATGACGGACCAATAATTGAGCAAGATGTAACAAGAGTAAATCACGAAATGAGCTGGGAAGAGATGAGAATTCAAGGAAGAGATATTGAAAAAATAGTTCTTAGCCGTGCTATTAAAAAGGCTATTGAAGATAGAATTTTTGTATATGCAAACAAAACGATAATTTTATAAATGAAAAGTGAAAAGTGAAAAATGAAAAAATTAATGAAATAAAATATCAAATAATAAAAGAAAGGCTAAAAAGCATTTTCGTTAAAAATCCAAAATCAATTGGAAAAATATTAACTTATCTTTTAAAGAGGCAAAAAAATGTTTAATATCGTTCTTTTTAATCCTCAGATTCCGCCAAATACCGGCAACATCGGCAGACTTTGCGTAAATGCAGGCGCAACGCTTCATATTGTTAAACCAATAGGCTTTGATATAAGCGACAAAGCTCTAAAAAGAGCAGGACTTGATTATTGGAAAAAACTAAATCTCGTAATTTGGGAAAATACAGATGAATTTTTAAATAACAACGACACCAATAAAATGCATTTTGCAACAACAAAAGTTAAAAAACCTTACTTTCAGGCAAAATTCAACCCCGGTGATTTTATAATCTTTGGCAGCGAAACAAAAGGGATTAATGAGGACATTTTAAATAAATACAAAACCCGATGTATTACCATCCCTATGAGCAAAGAAGGCAGGAGCTTAAATCTTGCAGTAAGTTGTGGTATAATTCTTTATGAAGCGATTAGACAAAATTTTAATAAATTTGATTTTAATCAATGAAAAACAACGAAAAATCGCTTATACTTAATAAAAAGGTTTTAAATGACTTTTGAAAAATTTTCTTCGGAAATAAAAACACTTGAAAAATTTTTCCCTATTTATTGTAATGATAAACATACAGGACAGTTTTCTAAACATTATAAAATTTTTTATCAAGAAAATGAAATAAATTTTGATATTTCACTCTGTAAAGAGTGCCATAATCTTTTACATTACGCCATCACCAGACTTCAAGAGTGCCCAAACGACCCTAAACCAAGATGTAGAAAATGCCCTAATTCTTGTTATGACAAAGATAAATACAAACAAATGGCAAAAATGATGAGATATTCAGGGATGAAACTCGGAGTTACAAAAGCGGCACAAAGATTGAAAAAAATATTTAAAAAGAATTAAACGTTTTTAAAAACGCAATAGCTTCCAAAAAAAGACTTTCATCAAATCCTTTTCTTTGTCTTAATTTCAATTCAAAAGAGAGAAGATATTTTAAAAGCAAATAAAAATCTTTTTCTTTAAATTTCACTGCAAGGGTCATTCTTTGTTTTTCAATATTATAAGGTAATTTATAGCCCAAAAAACCTTTTAATGAAGTATCCCCTGTTTTTTTAATATAAAGATGATATTTGTATAAATCCTTTACATATCTTATAAAAGCGGAAAGAAATCTTTTTAAATCAATCTTTTGTAAAAGATTATTTAATTTATCTTCAAATTCCTCTCCTTTTAAAATAGAAACGATAATATCCTCAAACGTGTCTTCTTTATATAAAAAAACAAGCTTTTTTACATCGCTTAGTGTAATATCATTTGAATAAAGAGCAAGTTTTTCCAGCTCTTTTTCCAAAAAAACGCTTTCTACCGTTTTAATCAAATAAATCTTTGCTTCTTTTGTGATATTTATATTCAGTTCTTCTGATTTTTTATCAATAAAAAAAATCATCTCTTTCATATCAGGCTCGAAAAATCTTACAATATTTTTAATCTTTGGGGGGTTTTGTCCGTAATAAAAAAAGAAAAAATATGAATCTCCTGTTTGTTTTACAAGTTTTTCAAATCCCTGAGGGATTTTATTATGTTTTAATATTAATATATTTGCTCCGCCAAAAAGAGAAGTTTCCCTCAGATGTGTTTTCGCAAGCTCAAAATCATATTCGTCATAATACATTTTTAAAATATTTGCATTTTTAAACTTTTCTAAAATTCTTTTCTCATATTCTCTCAAATAAAAAGCGTTACCGTAAAACACAACCAAATGAGGAATTTCGTTTAATTTATCAAAATCTTTTTTATACATTCATACCTTTTTTGTAAAATTATACTATATTGACAAAAGGAGAGAAAATGAAAAAATTTTTAGCGCTTTCAATCGTTACGGCTTCCTTTTTATTCGCAAATGGATATAAAATTCCTGAACAATCAACAGATGCAATAGCTCTTAGCACGGCAAATATTGCTAACGTAAATAATGCGGATGCTGCTTATTATAATCCTGCAAATATGGCTTTTATGAAAAACAAAAATTTTTTGGAATTTCATCTGACATATATTTATCTTCCACCCGTAAAATTTAATGATTATACACATAATACATCTTATTATTCCGAAAGTCAACAATTTTTAGTCCCACAGCTTCATTTTGTAAGTAAAGATTATAACGGTTACAGATTCGGTTTTTCTATCATAGAACCAGCTGGATTATCTAAAAAATGGGATGATACTCTCCCCGCAGAACAAGCAAAAGAATTTACCCTAAAAACATATGAATTTAATCCGAGTATTGCAAAATTAATAAATAATAATTTTGCAGTTGCTTTTGGAATTAGAATGGTAAGAAGCATAGCAGAGGCAAAAGGATTATATTATCCAATTTATTCATATGATTTAACTGGAACTTCTACTGATTGGGGATGGAATGGGGCTATTTCATATCAAGATGATGAAAGAATTAATAAATTTGCTATAACGTATCGCTCAAAAGTGGATTTGACACTAAAAGGCAGCGCAAGCGGATATTTTGTAATTCCATCGACTGGAACCATATATCAATATAATACCGGAGGAAAAACTACCATTCCAATCCCGGCTACTTTGGATATTGCTTATTCAAGGAAATTTAATAAAACCACAGTTGAGCTGGTTTTTGAGAGAACTTTTTGGGGAAGATATAAAGAGTTAGATTTTAATTTTGATGATCCTAATGTGGAAGCAGTATTCGGACAGCCTCAAAAAAAAGACTGGAAAAATGTAAATACATATAGAATCGGTATTACTCATCAATGCACTGATAAACTCACAGCAATGCTCGGTTTTGCTTATGATAATACGCCTGTTCCCGATTCATCACTTGATTTTACTTTGCCTGATAGCGACAAATGTATATATTCAGCAGGATTTAAATATAAAATCAATAAAAAACTCTCCTTTGGAATGTCAGGATTATATGCATACCAAAAACACAGAAGTGGGAGGGTTTATGACATAATTACAAAACAATATACCTACGGCGAATTCAAAGAAGGAGGAGCTTTACTTCTTTCTATGGGACTGGATTATAATTTTTAATCCTTTTTCACTTTTCCTTTTATTTTAGCATTTGTAATTTTTGAATCTAATATTTCAATATTTACTTTTTCAAAAAGATTAAATTTTTCTTTATCTTTCAAAAACACCCTAGCCCCAAACAATCTATCTTCTAAAATTTTAGCAATAGGTGGAATTTCGGTATCTTCAATAACACCTTCATAAATTTTTCCTATATTTTCTTTTGCAATTCTTGCATATTTTCTATCATAAAAATCCCACTCAACCTTCATAGCTTCTCTTTCAAGTTCGCTGATTTTAACAACCAGACTTTCAACGTTTCTTAAAATATATTCCAATCTTTTTTTATCGTTTCTGATTGTAGCTTTTAAAATCCTGTGAAGCGTAAGGTCTGAATATCTTCTAATCGGAGAAGTGAAATGAGTATATCTATCAAACCCAAGCGCAAAATGTCCCGAGTTAAAAGCATCGTATCTAGCTTGTTGTTGAGAGCGGATTATCAATTTATCTACAAACAATTTTATATCCATTTCACTTGCTTGTTTTTGAATGTCTCTAACCACTTTTACAAAATCCTTCTCATCCGTATTGACATTTATACCCAAACTACCAAGCTCGGTATACAAATCATCAAGAGAAGTTTGTGAAGGTTTTTCATGAACCCTGAAAATTCCGTAATCAATTATTTTTGCCGCCGCTTTATTAGCAAGAAGCATGCAATCCTCAATAAGCTTATGCGAAGGGGTTTCTTTTTCAATCGTAACTTCTTTAATCATTCCTTTTTCATCAAGGTTCATTTTAATTTCTTCGCTTTCAAAATCAAGCCCTGTTTTTAATCTCTTTTTTCTTATTTTTTGTATTCTCTCCCACAAAGGTAAAAGCCAGTTAAGAATTTCCTTGTCAATTTCATTTGCATTTTCCAAGCTGCCTTTTAAAAACTCATCTATTTTAGTATATGAATATTTTCTTTTTGAATTAATTATCCCTTCAAACAGCTCCTCTTTTACAACTTCATTTTTTTTATTAAATCTGATTTTAAAAATAAAAGCCAATCTATCTTCGTTTTCTTTAAGTGAACATATGTTTTCGCTAAGCTCTCTTGGAAGCATCGGAACGGATTTGTGAGGGAAATAGATGCTAAAACCTCTCTCTTTGGCTTCTTTGTCCAAATTTGAGTTCAAATAAACATATTCACTTACATCCGCAATAGCTACATAAAGTTCGTTTTTTTCTTTGTCAAAATAAATTGCATCGTCGTGGTCTTTTGCACTTTCGGGATCAATCGTGCAAAAAAAAAGCTTAGTTAAATCCACTCTTTCAGGATACATATCTTTATCCACATAATCACCAAAAGCTCTTGCTTCATTTAGGGCATTTTTGGAAAATTCCTCTTTTTTATTATACAAAGCAAGAGAAATTTTTTCATCAACCCAAGGATCATCCAATATTCCCAAAACCTCTTCTATTTTTCCGGTATAATTGTTTATCTTGAAAACCGCATTTTGAGGCAAATTTTTAAACGTTTTTTTCTTTTCGTTTACAAAAACCTTTTCATCGGTTTTGATATTTTTTAACACGGGAATTTCTTTGCCGTTTTTAAATTCAAAACTCAAATATACAACACTTGTGGAGAATTGTTTTTCGAGAATATATACAACTTTCGCTTTCGGTCTGCCTCTTTTATTAAAAAGCCTCATTGCAATAACCAAATCTCCGTTAGAAGCCGAATTCAAATGCTCCGATTCAATTAAATAATCTTTTTCCTTAACCCCCAAAGGAATTAAAAACCCGAAACCTTTATTTGTCAAATCGATTTTTCCGATTCTGTATTTCGAACGTAATTTTATAATTTTCCCGTCGCTTACTATTTTAAGAGCTATCAAATCGTTTATCAAATCTTTTTTATCTCTCGGGATATCTTTTCTTAATATACCTTTAACCAATTTATATGCAAATTCTTTCAATTACTTCCTTTAATCAAATCAACGGCAACTTTTAAACTATCAGCATCCAATCCGTATTCTTCCGCTTTTTTCATGCCTTTTTGAATATTTTTTTCATTGTTAGGTTCCAATAAATTTATAATCGTTCTTAAAACATCCATTACTTTGGAATATTCATCATTCGGATTATTAATATTTAAAATAGGTTTTATCAGCTCCTCCGAAAAATTCCAGTGTTTAAAAATCTCGGCAGTAACCTCCGCTGTGCTTAAACCTATAAATTCTTTTTCAAGTTTATATCTGTTTTCTTTTGTCAGTCTGTTTTTGAATTTTTCCGCTTCGCCTTTACTTTTCAGATACAAAGATATAACCACGGCTCCGATATCTATTAAAAACGAATCGGTAGAAATAATGTCAAGTTTGTCTTTGTTTAATCTATACCAGTTAAATCCCAAAGCGTTTCTATCGGTTGAAACCGTATGGAACTGATCTTCTGAAATTCCATATGCGCTTAAATCGAATTTTAACGTGTTTCTAACGGCAAAAGATATTACAAATCCTTTAACCGTCGACATTCCGAATAATGATACCGCCATATCCACCGTTTTTATCTGTTTTGTAAACCCGTAAAGCGGGGAATTTGCAGCTTTTAGCAAATTTGCCGTTATTAACGGATCTGTTTTTATTATTTTTACCAAATCTTTTATGGAAGAATTGGGATTGTTTGTAATTTTTTGAACTTCCAACACACTTTTAGGAAGAGGCGGCAAATTTTTAATATGTGCTAATATACTATTCATTCATACTCCTTAATTTTTTTTCTATTATATCATTTTGTCCATATGAATTTAAATATGTTTTTAATATTTCTCTGGCTTTATTTATTTTTTTTTCTTTTATTAAAATATTTGCAAAAACAATCCAGCTCTCAACTCTCTCTGGATTCATCCCATTCGCTTTTAAAGCCCATATTTGTGCTTTTTTCAATTTGTTTTCATTAAAAAAGAATTTGGAAATCATCATAGCCAAATCGTAATTCGGATTTTGATTAAATTTTTTTATCAAAATATTTACATTCTTAATTGAAGTTTCTTTTATATTGATTTTATTATTAGGAATCGATTTGGTATTATTATTTTCTTTTTCAATATGCGTAGACGGAATGGTTTTTGTTTTTTGATTTTTTTTACTTACAATATTTTCTTTTGTATTATTAATATCAGGCAAAATAAATGTTATTTCCTGAACCTGTTTTAAATTAACATTTTTTTTAAATTTTAATTTTTTTAATTTAATTTTTTTAGTAGTTTTATTAATTTCTTTGTTTTGCACTTTTAAAGGTTTGTTTATTTCTATTTTTTCAGGATGAAAGATAATTTTTTTATTGGATTTATGATGATGTTTACATATAAACAAAAATAAAATAACAATTATGAAAAAAACAGATATTACAAAAAAAATTTTTTTATATTTTTTTTTATAATAAAGTTTTTCCAATTCATCATATCTATGCATCGGTAGCCTTAATATCCATTATCGCAATATGAATATATTTATTGTCAATTTTTTCCATATTGAATTTGGAAGGATCTTTTTTATAAAAATAATCCAATACATCCATTAATTTATACATTATTTGATTTGTAGCTCTTAATGAACCATTTGTATATTTATAAATTAAATCGAAATTTTTCTTTTTAAACATAGCGGCTATTTCGTTGTAATTATTTTTTAAAAGTTTTGTTAAAATAAAATTTTCCGTTTCATTTTTTGTTATAGGCTTCATTTTAATAATATAATTTATTCTTGTTTTAAAATGTTTTTTAGAAAGCAAATCGTTAATATCCGTATCATGAGTAGCAAATACAATCGTTATATTTCCTTTATCCGCATAAATTCTTAAATTTTCCCAAATCTGAGGTGTTAATAATTGCGCTTCGTCCAATAGCAAAATATGATGAGAATTGATATCCAATTCTTTTATCAGCTTTATTATCGATTCAATTTCCAAATAAGGATTAGATACGAAAAATATATCTTTTTTATCAAGTTCATGATAAATACTATGTAAAAGTAAACTTTTCCCGCTGCCGGCTTCACCGGTTAAAAGTATCATTTTTTCTTTTTGTTTTATTGCATTTATCAAATCCAACTTCGTTTTTTCACTACTGGGCAAAGGAATATAAGAATTTATATCCACCACATCTCTGAATAACTCTTTTGTATTAATGAATTTGACCAAACCCCAAATCCCTTAATGTTTTTTTCTTTTTGAAATCTATAATATGCGGCGTTATTACAAAAACCAATTCTTTTTTATCGGTTATTCTTTCTCTTGATGAAAAAAGATATTTAATCAATGGTATTTCTTTTAAAACAGGCACACCGTTAACTTGAAGAGTTTTATCATTTGTAATAAGACCTCCCAAAACAAGTGTTTGATTGTCTTTTAATTTTACAATACTCTGCATTGTATTATCAGTTGTATCCGGCGGCATACCTCTATTAGTATCGCTTAATTGATTAATATCCCTAAATTTTGAAAGTTTAGGAGAGATACTTAATATAATAGTTCCATCATCACTGATTTGAGGAGTAATATCAAGCACTACTCCTACAAATTCGGAATTTACGGTATACTGCGTGCTTGGATTTCCATTTTGATCAGTAACAACTTTTGAAGCATATTTATAATAAATTGTATTACCTACACTAATAATAGCTTGTTGATTATTAAGTGTCATAATTTTAGGATTTGAAATAGAATTTACATTTCCGTTTTGTGCCAAAAAGTTTAAAAATCCGGCAATATTAAATGTTGCTGCATTGAAAACAGCTTCCGAACCTCCGAGATATTTTGCCCTTAACGGCACACTTAAAGGATTTTGTGAAAACGTTCCATCATGATTATTATTATATCCCAAACTCAAAGACAAATTAGCCCAATCAATTCCTGTTTTATGAGATGCAGATAATTCTACACTGTAAATATGAACATCTATTAATACTTCTTTTGTCAAAGAATTCATTAAATTTTTTATATATTTATCCACCGCATTAAGCTGTTTCATTGTTCCGGTAACCATAATTACACCGCTATCTTTATCAACAACTGGAGGAAAAACTTTATCATTGTCTGCTTTTAAAATATTGTAATTAGGATCTATTAAAAAATTGCTGTTTAACAAATCTGTTATTTGATCTTTTACTTTGTCCCAAAAATCAAACTCATATGTATTTTGTATTTTATTATCGGTTGCATCAAGTTTTGATTCACCACTTCTTGTTGAAGAAATAAAATTAATTTTATATGTTTTTGTTTTATAATAACTAATTTCTAAATTATTCCCGTTCAATGTATAAAAAAGACCCTTTTGAGTCAAAATCAAATCTAAAATTTCTCTTAAAGAATAATTTATAATTCTTACATAAGGCATTTTTTCTTTAACTATTTGTTTTGCAATATTATCATCATAAGTAATATTAATATTGCATTTTTGAGTAACAAGCAAATTTAAAAAGGATTTAATGCTTAAACGTTCATTTCTATTTATACTATTGGCATAACTAAAAAATTTCGTATCGCAATTCGAAGCGAAAAGCATTAATCCAAGTGACAATATTAATAATAATTTTTTCATTTTGATTCCTTAATTCTCAGAATTTTTTTATTTAAGGTTTTAATTAACATTTTATTAGGACATTTTAAAATTACTTTTGAAAGAGTAATTTTATAAATTTTACAATCACCTATCTTATTATTAAGTTTAATCCATCTTCTATATTCTTTTATTAATTGATCTCCTAGATATTCTTTTATTAAAAAATAAGCCTGATCATTAAAAATCGACAACAATGTTATTTTTATAGACTTAACAAGTATTTTGGAATTTTTTATATTTTTATTTGTTTTAATTCTTATGACCTTTTCAAAAGGAGCATGTATTTGATCAAATTTATCCAAATTAAATCCGTAATACACCAATTTATTAGTATAATTAAGATATTTGTCTGTTATCCCTCCGGCAAACACATTAATAGTTATAATTATTATTAATATTATTTTTTTCATTTTTTATACCCATATAAAAAGAATTTTACATAATAGTTATTTTTTGAATCAATCTTAATTGTTCCAATTCTTAACAGATCTTTCAAATCTTCATATTTATATATATAATGTATGAAATTTTTATAATTTCCATTTAATTCAATACCTATGCTCATTTTCTTCACAATTAATCTTTTAGGTAAATTTTTTAATTTAGTATTATTTACATCTTCATTATAAATTTTATTTTCAATTAATTTTACTTTCATACCTTCGTTTTTTGCATCCGAAATAAGATTTTTAACATAATTAGCCCATTTTTGCCTATTGAATTTTGTAAAATCCAATAAATCGGTAAGCTCCTCATAAAAAGATTCTTGTTTTTTTAAATCAATTAGTTTAGTTCTTGAAATTTTCAAATTATTATTTAATTTTATTTTCCTAGCTTTAAAAACCATCAATTGCACTTGCGTTTGGTTAAATTTTTGAGATAAATTATTATATATTTTTTCTTTTGTTTTTTCAAAGTGATCCGCATTAGGATACAAAAAATAAAAAAATAGAAATGCAATTAAAACTGCACTACCAAAAATTGCATATATCAAATCTTTCTTCGCATGTGTATAAAAATAATTATCCATGTTTTTTAAAATTTTCATTCTTTTATCCTAATAACGGTATAGTATTTACCATTTTTTTCTTTCACTTTGTCAAAATAGGCACTAAATCCATTTTGAACCAAAGCATCTAAAAATTTACCTAAATTTTTATCGTTAAATGCATATATTTTTATATTAAATTCATTATTCTCATAATCCAGCGTTTTCAAAAATATTTTGAATTTATTCATTAATAAAGTGAGATAAACAATTTCTTTTGATTTAGGGATATAGGAATATTTAAACTCGTATAAACTTTTGATTATCTTTTGGTTGTTTTTTATATTTTTTCTATAAAAATCAATTTGTTTTTGAATATTCGCAAAAGTTTTTTTTAAACTATTAATATTTTTAAGTAAAACTATTTTTTGATTATTCAATTCTTTTAATTGATTATTAATTTGATTCGATTTAATACTTAAAAATTCCCCTTTTGTATATAAATAAATCGGGTATACACTCAAAATAATTATAAGTATAATTATTGAACTTATCAACATCCCGGAAGGTCTATATAAAAATGTCGGCTTTCTTAAAAAAAGAGAATAATTATATCTCATATCATTTTCATGATACGCATAATATGTTTCAAGCATTGCTAAAAATAAAAAAGGATCAACAGGAAGTCGATCTAAATTATATTCTTTATAAAATTCAAATCCAAATGAATTTTTTTCTAAATATTTTTCAAAAAAAAGATTAATACCAGGTATTTCACCGTATTCAGAAGTTATAAAAATTCTATCGATATCTTCAACATCATAATTTTCTATAATATTAATTATCTGTTCTTGTATCAACTTTACTCTATTTTGCATTTCCTCTTCAATTTTCATCAATACTGGGATTTCATTAGCTGAATATTTGGCTATATCCAAACCCTTTTTTGTTAGTAATTTTTTAAAAAGATTCATATCAAAATTTGCAATTTTCAAACTTTGTAAATTTTCATAAATTTTATTAAGTCCTCCCGTAATGGTAATTATCGATATAAGCTCTCCTTCTGAATAAAAAGTTAAAAATATTTTATCATGCAAAATAACAACAAATAAATCATTTCCTTTTTTTAAAATATTTTCATTATAAAGAGATTTATAAGCAAATGCTGGAAATGAAAGATAATCAATATAATCCGTTTTATTTAAAATACTCTGATAATATTTATTAATAAAACTCACCGGAGCAATTACACACTGAATTATAACTTTTTTATCATCGTTTAATTTATCGATAATCTTATATTTAATTACATATTCCTCAGTTTCCAAAAGCCCAGCTTCTTCATACACTTTTGTTTCTACAAAACTGTCCAAATCAATTTTTTCGATTACATTTTTTTCAACATTGAAATTATAAAATATTGCATTTTCAATAGGCACATAACTACACAAAAGAGGTGTGGATTTCAATTTACCACGATAAATCCTAATCAATTTTTTATCTGCAAACAATATATATTTTTGATTATTTTTAACACCTATTACCTTATTAATGTCATAATTATATTTTTTGATTTTAAATCCTGAAAAAAATGAATTGAAATCTAATTTTTTCATTTTCCTTCTTTCTCTATCTCATACCCAAGATCACTGAGTATGGTTTTGTTTTTGCTCCATTTGGGAATAACTTTGACATATAATTCGAGATATATTTTTTTATTGGCAAAATTTTCAAGTAAACTTCTCGCATATATACCTATCTCTTTAATTTTTTTACCTTTTTTGCCGATAATCATCCCTTTTTGCGATGATCTTTCAACTATAATTGTAGCATAAACCTTATCAATTATATCAATCTCTTCTAATTTTTCAATCAAAACATCTGTTTCATAAGGCAGTTCATCTCCTAATTTTTCAAAAAGTGCTTCTCTTATTAACTCTTTATAAATATCTCTGATATGTTCAGTTGAAATAATTTCAGGATCATAATAATACGGATGCTTTGGAAGATATTTGACAATTGTATCCAACAGTCGTTCTTTTCCAATTCCATTTAAGGCACTTATAGGAATAACATCCAAAGCTTTTTTTAAATTTTCGTATTGCTTTATTTTATTTTCAATTTCTTCATTTTGAACCAAATCTGTTTTTGTCAACACTACAATATGAGGAATATTTTTTTCATTCAGATCCAAAAACCATTTATATCCTTCCAAATCATCCCTTATATCAGCAAGAAATAACACTAAATCACTATCGCCAAGCGCTCTTAAAGCTTCTTTTAGCATAAATTTATTTAATAATTTTTCTTTTTCATGAAGACCCGGGGTATCAAGCAGAATAATTTGATTATTTTCATGCATAACTATCGCATTTACTCTTTTTCTGCTTGCATTCGCCTTATTTGAAACAAGTGCGATTTTTTCACCCAAAAGCCAATTAAGAAGCGTTGATTTACCGGCGTTTGGTTTTCCTAAAATTCCGACAAAACCGCTTTTTATATCTCTTAATTTTTCATTTTCCATTTCTCATCTTCCATTACAATATATATTTTGTTATCTCTTCGTTTTCTACTATATCGTCCAATTTTTCTTTTACATAAGTTTTTGAGATAATAAATTTTTTATTTTTATATTCATCTGCATTAAAATTAATCTCTTCTAAAACCTTTTCAATAACGGTATGAAGCCTTCTGGCCCCTATATCTTCGGTTTTTTCATTTGCAAGAAAAGCGTATTTTGCAATTTCTCTCAATGCTTCTTCTTCAAAAACCAATTCAACTTCTTCTACTTCCAATAATTTTTGATATTGTTTAATCAAAGAGTGCTTAGGTTTGGTAAGTATTTTATAAAGAGCATCTTCGTCAAGACTTGAAAGCTCAACCCTTAAAGGAAATCTGCCTTGAAGCTCAGGTATTAGATCGCTCGGTTTACTTACATGAAACGCCCCAGCTGCTATAAATAAAATATGATCCGTATTTACATATCCGTATTTCGTATTAACAGTGCTGCCTTCTACAATAGGTAATAAATCTCTTTGAACCCCTTCTTTGCTGGGATCTTGTCTTGTATTTCCAGTTGCAGCTATTTTATCAATTTCATCTATAAAGATTATACCATTTTCCGCTCTTTTTAACGCTTCTTTTTTAAGCTCATCTTTATTGATAATTTTATCCGCCATCTGATTTTTCAAAATTTCTTTGGCTTCTTTAACCGTTACTTCTTTTTTTTCTTTATTTTTATTAAAAATTCCTATAATTTTCACTATCGATTCTTGCGCTTTCATCATTTCAGGCGGTAAATTATCGCCCAAATCGGTGTTTTCCTCAACTTCAACCGTTATTTTCAAATGATCGACTTCTCCTTTTTTTACCCTCTCTTTCATTTTTTCAAATGTATGATTATATTCTTGTTGTTTAATCTCGGGAGCATTTTTAGGAAGAGGAGGCAAGAGTTTTCTTGTTATTTCATTAATAACCTCTTCTTCGATTTTTTCTTTTGACGCTTCTTGCATCTCTTTTCTTACCAAAGAAAAAGAATTGTTAACCAAATCCCTTATCATACTCTCAACATCTCTTCCTACAAATCCAACCTCGGTATATTTGCTCGCTTCCACTTTAATAAAAGGAACTTTCATCATTTTTGCCATTCTTCTTGCTATTTCTGTTTTACCAACCCCTGTCGGACCTATCATAAGAATATTTTTGGGTAAAATATCATCTTGCCACTCTTTTGAAAGCTGTATTCTTCTGTATCTGTTCCTTAGAGCTATCGCTATGGTTTTTTTGGCGTCTTTTTGCCCTACTACATATTCATCCAAATATGCAACAATCTCTTTTGGAGTCATATTCATTTTAATCCTTTAAACTTAAAAGTGTTATGTTTGTATTCGTATATATACATAGCTCTCCGGCTATTTTTAATGATTCTTTCACTAAATCATCAGGAGACATATTGGCAAATTTATCAAGCGCTCTTGCAGCGGCAAGAGCAAAATTTCCTCCACTTCCAATAGCCGCAAGTTTTCCGTCTTCTGGTTCAACTACATCACCGTTTCCAGAAAGTATATAAATATGTTTTGTATTTAAAACAATCATCATTGCTTCAAGTCTTCTTAAATATTTATCCTTTCTCCATTCTTTTGCAAAATCGACTACCGCTTTTAACAAATCCCCTTTTCTATTTTGAAGATGTTTCTCAAACATATCAAAAAGTATAAAAGCATCGGCGGTGCTGCCCGCAAACCCTGAAAGCACCTTTCCATTATAAAGAGTTCTGACTTTTTTTGCATTACCTTTTAAAACAGAATTTCCAAAAGTAACTTGCCCATCACCTCCTATTACTGCAACACCGTCTTTTTTATATCCCAAAATTGTAGTTGCTTCCAAATATATATTAGACATTATTCTCCTTCAACGCTTAATTTTATTCTTGCATGTATGGAATGACCGAGTTTTACGTCTATATTGTATATTCCCGGAGCTTTAATCGTTTTATGCTCTATGTTTTTTTTATCTATATCAAATCCTTTTTCTTTTAATATTTCTGCTATTTCTTTATTTGTAACCGAGCCTATTAATTGACCGTTGGCTCCCAATTTATGTTTGATAATTAGCGTTTCATTTTCCAGCTTGGTTTTTATTTCATTAATTTTTTTAAGCTCTTTTTCCAATTCGGCTTTTCTTTTGGCTTCTTCTTTTTCCCACTCTTTAATTACTTCGGGAGTGGCAATTTTTGCCATGCCTTTTGGAACAAGGAAATTTCTGGCATAACCGTCTTTTACGTTTTTAATTTCACCTGCTTTTCCAAGACCTTTTACATCTTTTATTAATAAAATTTTCATTTTTTTCCTTTTTTTATTTGCATTTTACAAAAATTTGGATAAAATAGCAAAAAGTATTATTTAAAAATTAAAGGGCAAATATGAATAAGCCTACTCCCATTGATGAAGAAGTAAAATTTGAAGATGTCGGTGTATTAAATAGACCCGTTATTAGCAAAACCGATTTAAAAGGCATTATTACTTATGTAAATTCGGCATTTTGTAAACTTTCAGGATATTCAAAAGAAGAACTTATCGGTAAGCCTCACAATATTATAAGACATCCCGATATGCCTAAATCAGTTTTTAAAGAAATGTGGAATACATTGGAGAAAAATGAACAATGGAGAGGTTTTGTTAAAAATTTAAGAAAAGACGGCAAATATTATTGGGTAGAAACCTTTATAGAACCGATATTTAATGAAAACGGAGTAAAAACAGGTTATATAAGCGCTAGAAAAACGGTTAGCGAAAATGATAAATCTAAGTATGAAAAAATCTACAAAGAGTTAAGAGAAAAGGAAAGAAAATGATTCTTATTTTTCAAAACAACAAACTCATTGGCGTTGACAAAGAATTTTTAAATTTTTTAAATGTCGATTTAACATCTTTAAACGATATTATCTCTCCTATTGAACTTAATATTAACGCTTTAAAAAACGAAAACATAAGTATACTTTCCAAAAATTTTAAAATTTTGCAAAAACCTATATTATCTATTGAAAATATAAAAGTTTTCGAATTATCTCCTCAGACCTCTTATGAAGAACTGCATAAAACCGATTCTATCGAAACTTCTAAATCATTAGAAGAACAATTATTCGGTAAAGATACATTATCGAATATAGAATTAAACAATACAAATTTACCTGAAATCAATCCGGACCAAGAATTAATAAATATAGCTCCCATGGAAAACAAAACAGAAAAAAAAGAAACACAAGAACCTATTTTAAAAGAAAATTTAATACAAAAAGAAAATGAAGAAATAACAATATCATTTAACGATGAATATGATGAAATAAACACTATTCTCGCATTAGATAAAGAAAAAGCAAAAGATTTGATAAACCAAGATTTGCAAAAAGCTTCAAAAGATCTGGGAATTGACATAGAAACTCTTAATAATTTATTTAAAACGTTATTAGTTCAAATTGAAGAAAACAAACCTGTTTTTCAAGAAGCATTACAACAAAGAAATTATGACAAACTTCATAAAACAGCTCATCTTTTAAAAGGAGCCGCACTTAATTTAAGACTTTCAAACATAGCCTTAATTTTAAAAACAATAGATGAAGAAGCAAAAAAAGGTGCTCCAATAGAAAAAATAGAATTTTTAATCAATCAATTTTATGCTTTTGAAAATAAAATTAATGATGTGCAAAATAAACAAAAAAAACCAGAAAATAAAACCTATATAAAAATTTCGGAACCAGTGAAAAATTTAATAATACAAACAATTAAAAAATATTTAACAACTCAAAATGAAAAAAAATTCAAAAAAGATCTAAAATATATAGAAAAATTATTAAATATTAAAATCAATTCAATAGAAGAATTGGAAAATTTAATAAAGGCCGATAAATGAAAAAAATAATTGTTTTATCCATTTTTATTGCAATGCTTTTTGCACAAAATCTTTATTTTGAAGCTTTTAAAAACGTAATGCAAGGAAAAAGAATTATTAATAAAAATCCTCAAAAAGCGGAAAAACTCTTTATAATAGCAGCAAATGATTTAAAAAAAATTATCAAATCGTCTATAAATAATCATCAACCGTCGGCAAATGCAATTGAATTGATAGGAGAGCTTTATCTAAACGGTTGGGGTGTTGAAAAAAACGAAAGAAAAGCAGAAAAATTTTTATGTGTTGCTTCAAAACTGGGAAATTTCAAGGCTAAAATATTAATTAAAAAAAACGGCTTTACTTGCAATAAAATTTATTTGAAGGAGATAAAACAATGAAAAGGCAAATTAAAAAGAAAATATCATTTACAAAAATGTTGGCTTTGGCCATCTGGCTGCCATCATTAATTCTTATTTCATTTAGCGGTTATTTTTTATATGTAAATTATAATAAATACGAAAAAGCCCAAACAAGTTTAAAATATTTGCAATTGGCAAAAAGAATGGAACAAATGCTCCTTTATTTGGGACAAGAAAGGGGAGCAACTTCTATTTATGCCGTTTCAAAAGGAGAATATCCAAATTCAAAACAGATACTTGTCCAAAAAAGAGCCCTTTTTAGTAATGCAGTTAATCAATTTAAAGATTATGCGATTAAACATCCGGAATTTAATCAAATTACAATGCCTATTATCACTCTTCTTAACAAATTACCTCAAGTAAGACACAATATAGACCAGTTTAAAAGAAATTATATTAAAAATGAATTTTTTACTTATTATACGGTGCTTGAGAACAACATAATGAAGGGTGAGAGTAAAATATTCAAACATTTCCCGACGAATATTAAACACCTTTACGTATTAAAATTCCAATTTACTAAAATGATAGCTTATTCAGGTATTACAAGAGGTTTCGGATCTTTTTATATTACAGCTGATACACCGATAAGTCAAAAAGAATATATGAATGTTTTGTTAAAATATTATCATGATACTAATATTCTTTTAACAAACTTATTAAAAGACCCTAAAATAAGAGCTCTTTATTCTTCTACTAAATTCAAACAAATCGAAAAACAAATTAAAGAAATGATGTTTTATATTCAACAAGCCAACCAAGAATATTATCTAACCAATAATTTCAACGGTTATCCAATAGATGCTTTGGATTATTTTCACCTATGGACCAAAAGAATTTCTTATTTCAAAAAAACCGTAGACTATATCAATAAAGAAATTAACAATAAATTAAATCAATACATTACACAAACAATATATACAAGAAATGTTAATATTATTATATTTGTAATTGCAATTTTAATCTTAATAATTGGTTATCTACTTAATAAAGAAATTGTTAAACATATTAAATCTCTTTCAAATCTAATTAATACCTTAACGCCTATTACCAACAAAAAAATTACAGCGGACATCAGCACTCCCGAAGGTATGGATAATGCATTACAAATAGTTGAAGAAGCAATTAAAGTTACCCAAGAATCAATCAAAAAAACCGAAGAAGCTGCAAAAGCAAAATCTTTATTCCTTGCAAACATGTCACATGAGATAAGAACCCCTCTAAATGGAATTTTAGGATTTTTAGAACTTCTCAAAACCACTCCAACAAATTCCGAACAGCAAGAATACATTTCAACAATTGAACAAAGTGCAAAAAACCTTTTGCAAATTGTTAATAATATTTTAGACGTCTCAAAAATAGAAAGTAATAAAATTTCTCTTGAACTTATCGATTTTAAAGCATTGGACGAATTCGAAAATACCGTTGAAATATTCTCAACTCCTGCCGCTCAAAAAAATATCGAATATGTAACAGATATTTCTCCTAATATTCCGACTATTTTAAAAGGCGACATATTAAAAATAAAAGAAATTCTTACAAATTTAATCAATAATGCTATTAAATTTACCAATAAAAACGGAACTATTAGTGTTAAAATTAAAAATAAAGGAATAAAAGATAACAAAGTAAATTTATATTTCGAGGTTAAAGATACCGGTATCGGTATGAGCGAAGAACAAAAAGCAAAAATATTCGAAGCGTTTTCACAAGCAGATGAAAGTGTTACTAGAAAATATGGCGGAACAGGCCTCGGACTTACAATTGTCAAAAATTATATAGATATGATGGGCGGAGAAATTAAAGTAGAAAGTGAAATAAACAAAGGAAGTAAATTTTATTTTGATTTGAATTTTGAAGTGATAGATAAAACACCTAGATATCAACCTGATACACTGAAAAATAAAACTTTTGCAATACTTCATACGGATACATCAACTATTAGAAAAGATGTAAGTATGGAATATTTAACATATTTCGGCATAAACAAAATAGGATTTAACAATGCCGAAGAAATAGAAAAAATAAGTCAAACTGAACGTATTAATGCGATTATTGTTTTCTATCAAGAATCAGACAAAAACAAAATTAATGATATTAAAAACAAAAAATTAAATATACCTGTTATATTTATCTCCTCTTATGCAAATAAAGAAGAAATAGATAAATTAAAACCTGATTTAAGTATTTATGATCCTAACACTCCAACAAAAACATATAATATTGTAGAAGCACTTAAAGAAACAAAAGAAAGCAAAAAAATAGAAGTTGAAGAAACTCCTATTTATAAATTAAAAGCACTAATCGCAGAAGATAATCCTATTAATATGCAATTATTAACTACCACACTCAAAAATATGGGAATGCAAGTGGATACGGCACAAAACGGACTTGAAGCATTTAATAAATACTCAATGAACCCTGAAAAATACGATGTAATATTTATGGATGCACAAATGCCGATAATGGACGGAATAGAAGCAACTCAGGAAATAATAGAATTCGAAGAAGAAGAAGGGCTTCCTCACACTCCTATTGTAGCCGTTACGGCAAACGTTTTAAAAGGTGATAGAGAACGATTCTTAGGTGCCGGAATGGACGATTATATTTCAAAACCGATTAACATGCAAGAATTAAAAAGAGTGCTTGAAAAAATATCCAAACATAAATATCAAAAAACATATCATGTTAATACGGAAAATATTAATAATGAAATAGAAAATGTAAAAGAGGCTGAACCGGAAAATATTATTAAAGTTCCTGAAATAGAAAAAGAAACAAAAAAAGAGCCTAAACTTATTATTGCAAGTGAAAGTCAATTTTTAATTAATTACTTTAAACAGATATTAAATCAAGATTTCGAAGCTGCTGAAAATATTAAAGAATTATCTCAAAAATTAGACAAAAATCGCTTAAATATTATTTTAATCGAAGAAGATTTTGCCGGAAGCAATATTGAAAAATTAATCGATTCTATTAAAACTGAATATCCAAATAGTAAATTTATAGTTATAACGGATAAAAAAATAGAAAAAGCGGATGAAATATTGGACGATTTAAATGAAGACAAAATCATAAATCTAATTAAAAAGGTGGCTGAATGACAAATAAAAAAATCTTAATAGTGGATGATGATTCTACTAATAGAAGACTTGTAAAAATTCTTCTTTCTAAAAAACCTAATATTGAAGTAATAGAAGCGGATAACGGCTTGGACGCTTTAAATAAATTAACCAATGACATTTCATTGATATTACTTGATATTTATATGCCTGTAATGGACGGGATAAAATTTTTACAAAATCTTAGAACAGAAAAACCGGAACTAATCAATACTCCGGTTATCGTTCTTTCAACTGATGATACAAAAAAACAAGAAGCTCTCAGTTGGGGAGCGGTAGATTTTATCGTTAAGCCTGTAAATCCTGTGAATTTATGGGAAAAAGTATCAAAATATCTTTAATATATTCTTATTTCGTTATATAAACTATCTCTTTCAACCGGTATATATCCGCTGTCTTTAATCAAATTTACAAGCTCTTTCAAATCAAGACCGTTTTTCGAAGCGGCTCCGGCTGCTGAATTTATTGATTCTTTTTCTATTGTTCCGTCAATATCGTTTGCCCCGTAATTTTGTGCTACCAACGAAAGATTAAGAGTAGTTGTAACCCAGTATGCTTTTATATTCGGAATATTTTCAAGCAATATTCTACTTATTGCAATAGTTTTCAATATTTCTATCCCGGTTAAAAAATTTTCAACTTTCAAATAATTATTTTTTCTTTGATAAACAAGAGGAATAAAAGCATTAAATCCGTTTGTTTTTTCTTGAAGTTCTTTAAGTCTTAACATATGATCAATCCTATGGGATCTATTTTCTATATGCCCAAAAAGCATTGTAGCATTGCTTTTACGACCGAGTTTATGCCAATATTCGTGGATTTCAAGCCATCTTTGAGAGCTTACTTTTCCTTTGCATATTTTTTCTCTTACTCTTTCATCGAAAATTTCCGCCCCTCCCCCGGGCATTGAATCAACACCCGCTTGTATCATATCTTCCAATACTTCTTTATAATTTTTTCCGCTAAGTTCACTAAAAAAATTAACCTCAGCCGCCGTAAATGCTTTTATATGTATATCTGGGATTTCTTTTTTTATTTCTTTTACGATATCCATATAATAATCATACCCGACATTAGGATTGTGGGCCGAGACTATATGAACTTCCTTTGCATTATGCAAATACGCATTTTTTGCTATTTTGACACATTCTTCAATACTTAATGTATATGGATTTGGATTTTTCCTATGAGCTGAAAAAGCACAAAATTTACACACGTCTTTGCAAATATTGGAAGGATTTATATGACGATTTATATTAAAATACGTCTTTTTACCAAATTTTTTTTCTCTTATTTCATTTGCTTCTACTCCCAATTCGAAAAGTTCCATATCATATAATTTAACGGCATCTTCAAAATCAAATTTTCCGTTTTTTATTTTTTCTATAAGTTTCATTTTTAGCCCTTTTTATAAAAATTTTAAGAGTAAAATTTTTTGATAAAATACCACAAAAGGAACAAAAATGCAACTTGAAGAGCTTATTTATAATTCAAAAAACGATCTCGAAATATCAAAAGCCATACAAAAATCTATTAAAAATTACTTAAATCAAATTCACTCCATTGAAAACGGAAAAGATTTTTTTGTAAAACATACAAAAAAAATGGATGAGTTTATTACCTTAATTTACAAATATTTAATTAAAAAAAATTTTGATGAATTCGCTCCTGCTATGAATTCCATTCCAATATGCATCATAGCTTTGGGAAGCTATGGCCGAGAACAGCTTTCGATTTATTCGGATATTGACATTATGATTGTATATAAAGATGTTCCGGGTTATAATTTAAAAACAATGATAGAAAATTTTATAACTATGCTATGGGATTTGGGTCTTAAAATCGGGCATAGGGTTCATGAAATAAACGATCTTTTTAAAGCCAGCGAAGAAGATATTACAATTAAAACGGCTATGCTTGAAAGCCGATTTATATCCGGAAGCAAATTTATATGGTTTCAAACACAAAACCAACTAACAAAAATTAAAAACCACAATAAAAAAGAGTATATTTTAGCCAAATTCGAAGAGATGCTCCAACGTCACAAAAAATATCCAATATCAATGGAACCTAATATTAAAGAAGGTTTTGGAGGAATAAGAGATTCAAATACTCTCCTTTGGCTTACGAAAGTTATATTTAATTATCCTAATAATTCTTATCTTTTCCCAAAATATACAAGCGAAGATGAATTTAAAGAATATAGAAACGCACTTGAATTTTTATTTAAAACAAGAGTTTATTTACACTTAATTACCGGAAAAAAAACGGATACGGTTTATCTTCAATATCAAAGGGATATTGCACTTAGTATGGGATATAAAGACTCTCCGAGACTCAAAGCCGAAAGAAAATTCATAAAAGATTTATTAAAATCCTTATGGACAATAAATACATTTTGCGAAGCAATGATTAAAAAAATCATAAAACCTTTCCTTTATTCACATACGTTTTCTCAAATAAAAAAACATAGAATTGAAAAAAATCTTTTTTTATGCAATTACACTCTTTATTCTAATTTCGAAATAAAATATTCTTTTAAAAATTACTTACAAAAATTAATAAATATTAATAAAAAAATCAAAAAATACGATATTTCAATAGTTTATAATTTAAAAAGAAAACCGGTTAAAACAGATAAAAAACTGATAAAATCGCTTTTTTATACTAAAAACGCATATCCTCTGTTTTTTGCATTATATAGAGCCGATAAACTCGGCAAGATTTTTCCTCCTTTTGAAAAAATAAAAAATCTCGCCCAATTTGACGGATATCACCAATATCCGGTGGATATACATTCTTTATACACTTTAAAAGAACTGGAAAATATAAAAAAATTTCAATTTCTAAACGAAGAAGAAAAATCAATTTTAAGATTTTGTGCATTTTTTCACGACTTAGGCAAAGGAAGAGTTGAAGATCATTCTATTATAGGAGCAAAAATAGCCAAAAATTTTGCCCGAAATTTAAATATGCCAAAACCTGACATCATCTCTAAACTAATTAAATATCATACATTAATGTCTAATACCGCACAAAGAGAAGATATATTTAACGATAAAGTTATTTTCTCTTTTGCATCAATCGTTGAAAACAAAAAATTTTTAGATTATTTATATATATTAACCATAGCGGATATAAAAGCCGTAGGAGAGGGAGTGTTTACATCATTTAAAGAAAATCTTTTAAAAACACTATATAAAAACACCTTAAATGCACTTCAAAATAAAGAATTGTTAAGTGAAATAGGTATCAGAAAAAGAAAAGAAAGACTCCTTCAAAAAAAAGAGACATTTTTAAAACTTCCTTTAAATTTAAGAAAAAACGTTTTAAAATCGCCATCAAATCAGCTATTTTTGCAAAATTCCATTAATGAAATAATAAATCTTTTAGAATGGATAAAAAACGTAAAAGAGAAAAAATACAAATTTGAAAACGATAAACACTTGATTATTCATTTAGTCAAAAACAACAAATACAATTTTTCGCTCGGCTGGTTTATAGAAAAACTTTCCAAACTAAATTTGATACATTTGTCCATTTATAAAATCGGAGAGTTTAAATATTTCAAAATAGAATTCGACAGTAATATTGAAAATTTTGATTTTCCGATAATCGAAAAATGGATAGAAGAGGCATTCAAAGAAAAAAAAGAAATTAAACACAAAGTCAAATTTAAAAAAGAAGAATTTACAATTGATTGTAATCATTCTCAAAATTATGCTTCTTTAAAACTCAAAACAAAAGACGTAAAAGGAATAATCTCAACCATAATGAACATATTTGACAAATTTGACATAAATGTTGAAGATGTTAAAATAACATCACAAAAAAACATTGCAAGAGATTTGTTTATTATTCCAAAAACAAGCGGTTTTTGCGAAAAAAAAGATGAAATTTTAATAAGGCTTACTAAATGAAAAAAAGAATTCTTTTTATTATCGCTCTGATAATGATAATTTCCACAATTATCAGAACTTTGATAGTAGGTGTTTCATTTATCAGTTTTTCCAACCACATTATCGAAAATCAAACGGCTTTGATTGCTGATATTATCAAAGAAGTAAAAGATAAAAACAAATTCTTAACATTAATTAAAAAATCGGGACCAATTAAAAATATAGAAATATTACCAGGCATTAAAAATGAAATAATATACGACATGAAACATAAAATAATTGTTTCTTTCGCCCCTTACAATCAAGTAAATTCTCTTAAAATAGAATATGTGGGAAACAAATATTTTCAAAAATTTTCGAATGCAATAATTCAATTAATTACAATCGCCTTTATTTCTTTAATTTTGATTATATTGATTGTAAATTACTTTTTAACTCCTTATTTGGAAATATTGGAAAAAATCAAAATTTCCACTGAAAAAATTTTAAACGGAAATTTTAAATATAAAATTAATACGAAATTAAAAGGTGAAGCAAAAGATTTTGTTCATTCTTATAATGATTTTATAAACAAGCTAGATGATTCATTCGGAGTAATAGAAAAAAAATATACTTCTTTAATAGAAAAACCTCCCGGAAAAAATCCGTTAGTCGATGCTAAAGAAACAATAGAACAACTGGCCGATATTTTTAAATTTAAAAGAGTTATAGAGGATGATCTAAACGAACAGATCATTTTAAAAAGAATTATTACCGTAATAAAAAATTTCAATATAAAACATTACGCTCTAATAGGTATTGATAATAATGAAAAAAAAGTATTTTTCTCACAAAACGAAGGAGATATATGTTGTGATATTATGGAAAATCCTCTGGAATGTAGAGCATACAGATTAAAACATCCCATTAATTCCAGAGATTATGAAAATTTATGTGCTTTTCATATATGCAAAAACGAATATTTCTGTATTCCTTTTAGCGTAGAAGGCAATTTTACAGGGATTCTCAAAATAATGTATGAAAAAGAAAATGAAAATATATTAAAAAACATTCCTTATATCAAAGCTTACTTAAAAGAAACTTCTTCAATCATAGAATCCAAATATACATTGGAATTATTAAAAAAACAGAGTATTAAAGATCCTTTAACCACATTATACAACAGAAGATATATGGAAGAAATACTTCCTCAAATATTTGCTTCGGCCAAAAGAAGAAATACTAAAATAGGCTTTTTGATGATCGATATAGATTATTTCAAAAAGGTAAACGATACTTACGGACACGATGCAGGAGATAAAGTTTTGCAAACAGTAAGCAATATTATTTTAAATTCAATTAGAGAATCAGATGTTGCAGTGCGATTCGGAGGAGAAGAGTTTTTAATAATTCTAACGGATTTAAATTCAAAAGAAGATTTATTAAATGCCGCCGAAAAAATCAGACAAAAAGTGGAAAAAACAAAATTCAATGCAGGAAAAGAAACAATAAAAAAAACAATAAGCATCGGAGCTTCTATGTTTCCTGATGATTGTCAAAAACCTTGGGAATGTATTAAATTTTCGGATTTGGCTCTTTATAAAGCAAAAAACAGCGGAAGAAACAGAGTAATTGTTTTTGATGAAAAATTAAAAAAAGAAGCGAATTATTAAGAGAAGTTCAGAGTTTCGAGTTCCAATACGAGCTATAAGTTTTGAACTTAACATTAAAAATTAAACACTCAACACTTGGCACTATTAGATAAACATTTGTTTTTTGTAGGAGGAGCAAATTCTATTAAATCCTCCGTTGTTTTAATTTCTTCCGGTAAATTTTCAAGAGCTTTCAAAAACACCCTTGCAGTGCTTTTTGCATCTCCCAAAGCTCTATGAGATTCTTCAAAAGGCAATTTAAGCTCTTCTTTTAAATATTTAAGTCCATATCGTTTTGCCTTTAATGTTTTTTGTGCAAGGGTAATGGTGCAAAGACTTCTATTTAATAAATTCCCGAGACCTTCTTTTTCGTATTGTCTGTTTAAAAAATTAAAATCAAAATCGGCTGCGTGAGCAACAAATACACTCTCACCCAAAAATAGCCTGAATTTTTCCAATATCTCTTTTTGAGATTTTTGATTTTGAAGCATATTCTGATTTATTCCCGTTACTTTTGTTACATATCTGGGCACATCTTCCGCATAAATTAATGATGAAAATTCATCTATTATTTTTCCTTTTTTTATTTTTACCGCTCCTATCTCTATTGCTTGGCCGATATTGGGTTTTGAATTGTTAACTTCCAAATCCACAACACAATAAGTATATTCGTAATAAGGAACTAAAACGGTTTTTAAAATAACTTTATTTTTATATATTATTAAAGGCAATCCTTGAAATTTTAAAATACTAAAAAGAGAATCAAAATCAAACCCTGGATAAAAAGACGAAAAAATTTCTAAAAAATGCTCTTTATTTATACCTTTTTTTAGTTTTGAAATAGCTTTATTCATTATTTCTCTTTTTTATGAAATTATAACGAAAAACATTGGAAAATTTTTATTAATTAATATGTTTTTGCTATTGAAAAACTGATTTAAACTTGATATAATATGCTAAATTTTTTAAAAAGGACAAAAATGGTATTAGTTATGAAAGTCGGTGCCAGTAAAGAAGAAATAGATAAAACCATTAATCAAATTCAAGAATGGGGACATAAAGTAAGCTTGGCACCCGGAGAAAAACAAGTGGTTATAGGAATAATAGGCGATAAAACAGATCTTTCAGGAAGACCGCTTAGCACACTCCCCGGAGTTGCAAAAGTATTGGAAGTTTCGGCTCCGTTTAAAAGAGCAAGTAGACAATTCCATCCGGAAGACAGCATATTTGATATAGAAGGCGTTAAAATTGGAGGAGGAAACAGAGTAATTATTGCAGGGCCTTGCAGCGTCGATACCGTTGAGAATGTGGTATATCTCGCAAAAGTGGCAAAAGAAAACGGAGCTCATATGCTAAGAGGAGGAGCTTATAAACCGAGAACTTCACCTTATTCATTCCAAGGACACGGAATTGAGGGACTTAAAATGCTCTCAATTGCCAAAAAAGAAACCGGACTTCCTATCGTAACGGAGCTTATGAGCATAAGCGACATTGATGCGGTTTATGAATATGCCGATGTTATTCAAATTGGGGCTAGAAATATGCAAAATTTCCCTCTTTTAAAAGAAATAGGAAAACTCGATAAACCTGTAATTCTTAAAAACGGAATTGCTTCAACGGTAAAAGAGCATTTGATGAGCGCCGAATATATTATGAGCGAGGGAAATGAAAAAGTTATTTTATGTCTTAGAGGAACAAGAACGTATGAGCCTAGTATTAGAAACACTATCGATTTGACACTAATTCCTATTATGCAAAAAATGACACATTTGCCTATAATAGTAGACCCGAGCCACGCAGCCGGTAAAAGAGAATTTGTAAGCGCACTTGCTTATGCAGGTATGGCTACGGGAGCAGACGGACTTATAGTTGAAATGCATAACTGTCCGAAAGAAGCGCTGAGTGATGGAGATCAAGCGTTATTGCCAAGAGATTTTGAATTTTTAATGAAAAAACTCAAAAATCTTATTCCTTGGGATCAAAAAGA
>JALVTJ010000042.1:22381-28307 GCA_027036005.1 Nautiliaceae bacterium | reverse complement strand
ACTTTCTAAAAACTCTCTTACCTTCTCATTCATCGGCAAAACCACCTGCTTTCTTTTGCTGTTTTCTCCTTTTAAAATTATATCGCTCTTAGGTATTTTAAACATTTTACTTAAAAATTTAATAAGTTCCTTATTCGCAGCACCTTCAACGGCAGGCGCTTTAATATTGATTTTCAATTTATCCATATCATACAATCCGGCTATTTTGTTTTTACTTGAATTGGGCTGGGCTTTTATGTTCATAATTATTTTATCATCCCTTATTTCATAAAATTGAGCCATTTTCCGCCTTTATGCAATCTAAAATTTTTTCCAAATCGATTTTATTTTTAATTTTTGTGGGTTTTGCTTTTTTTATACACTCTCTTATCTCATTAATTTTGCAAATTTCCATATTTTCCACTTCATTATAAAGAGCATATTGATTGAAATAATATTTCCCACTAATTATCGGTTTATTAAAATATGCTGCCTCTATGGGATTATGCCCCCCAATATTATCTACAAAACTGCCTCCCAATATTACATAATCGGCAATTTTATACAAATTAACAAGCTCTCCCATCTTATCACATAAAATCAAATTTCCTTCTAAATTACATTTTTCACTTTTCACTTCACACTTTTCACTTATTCTAACAACTCTGCCAAACTTTTTCATAATTTCATAAACTTCTTCAAATCGTTCCGGATGCCTTGGCACTACAACTATCTGAAAATTTTTCAAATTAAGCTCTTTTAAAATCATCTCCTCTTCGTTTTCATGTGTAGAAGCAATAATAATCAAAGGCTTTTTTTTAATATATTTTCTCGTAATTTTTGGTTTAAAATAAGTTTTTATATTTCCAACAACTTCAATATTTTTAGCCCCGAGCATTTCAAGCCTTTTTTTATCTTCTTCGCTTTGAGCCAAAACAATATCTATATTTTCAAAAATTTTTCTATAAAACCATTTGAATTTCATATATTTAGGATAACTTTTTTCACTAATTCTTGCATTAAGCAAAACGGTTTTTTTACATCTTCTTTTTGCGAATAAAAAAAGACAATACCAAAGCTCCGCTTCCATAACAATCAAACTTTTACACGGTTTAACCCAAAAAGGCAAAAATATTTCATAAGGCAAAAACCTAACAGATGCGTTTTCGTATTTTTTCGCCTCTTCAAAGCCGGTATTCGTAATTACACTCAAATTAATTTTATCGAATTTCTCAATTAAAGGTTTCAAAGCTTTCGTTTCACCCAAAGAACACGAATGAAACCAGTAATTATTTTCTTTAAAAGGGGGATTGTTTATAAGAAAAAATCTTGCGGGAATAGATTTTTTGTATTTTTGTTTAAAGATAAGAAAAATCAAAAAGGGGATTGAAAAAATATAAACTAAAAACGCTAAAAGACAATAAATCAAAAAAAAAATATTTTTCACTTCTCTTCGTTTAATTCTTCTTTTTCCACAAATAAAACCCTTCCGCAGTGCGGACAAGTAATAATTTCTTCACCTTTAATCACTTCCGAGAAAATTTTGTCGTTGATTCTCATATTACATCCTGAACAAGCCTGTTTTTTAATAGGAGTAACTGCACTGATACCTGCCCATCTTTTGATTTTTTCATAAAATCTATAAATATTGGGATTCATCTCTTTGATGAGTTTGTCTTTATTTTTGTAAATTTCCTCTTTTTGTTTTTCAACCGTTTCGAGTTTTTTATCAACATCGACTTTTGTTAAAGTAATTTCAGCTTCCGTTTTTTCAATCTCTTTTAAAAGTTCTTGTTTTTCCTCTTCTTTTTGTTCAAGAATTTTTTCAAATCTGGCTATTTCGTCATTTGCGCCTTCTATTTGTTCTCTTGCAAGTTCTTCTTCTATTTGAAGCGCTTTAAACTCTTTTTCGCTTTTAACTTTATGCTGCTTTTCTTCAATATTTTGAAGTTTTTCTTTTAATTCCTGAATTGAAAGTTCGTTTTTGCTTTTTTTAAGTTTTACGTTTTTTATCTCTTCTTCTAATTTTTCAAGTCTTTCTTCAAGAGATTTTTTCTTTTTTTCCAATTTGTTAAGAGGCGCTTTAATTCCGGTTTCAACAGGTTTCAATTCTTCGAGCTTTCTTTCAAGTCTGTTAAGTTCAATCAATTCTTCAAGGAATTTATTCATTATCCGCCTTTTTTAATAAAATTATACCAACTTTCCAATAAAAAAAGAATTTATTTGATACTAAACGGATTGGCAGAATTTATTTTTTGCAGTTCAATATCAATTCTCTCATTCAATATTTCAAACAGACAATCAGCAAAATATTTTTCACTCTCATAATGCCCTATATCCATAAGACTTATTCCCCTTACCTTTGCGTCCATAGCTTCGTGATATTTTATATCCCCCGTTAAAAAACAATCAGCCCTAACAAAATCCAAAAGTCCCATACCGGCTCCCGTGGTAATAGCTATTTTTTTTATTCTCTTTTTGATATTTAGCGTTTTTATATATTTTAAACCCATTTTATTTTTCACATACTCAACCAACTCATCAAAATCCTTATCTACGTCGACATAAAATATAAAATCTTCTACTCTTCCTTCAAATCCCAAAACTTTTTTTGCAAAATATTCGTTAAGGTGGGTTTTGTCAAAATTGGTATGCATAGCTATTAAAGATATGTTTTTCCTCATTATTTTAAAAAGAAGTTTGGTGGAAAAGCGATTTGGTATAACCTTTTTAATGGATTTGAAAATCAAAGGATGATGGGTTATCAATAAAGAATTCTCATCCATCGTTTCCAACACTTTTTCATCAATATCCAAAGAAAGATAAATTTTATTTACTTTTGCATCATAATCCCCCACGTTCAAACCGCTGTTATCCCACTCCTCTTGCAAATCAAAAGGAGATATTTCATCCAAAATATCATAAATTGTTCTTATTTTCATTGATTTACCTCAACATATGTTTTTGCAACATTCGTGGCAAGTTCACGGATTTTAAGAATATAATTTTGCCTTTCCGTTTGGGAAATCGCTTTTCTGGCATCCAAAACATTAAAAATATGACTTGCTAAAATCGTATAATCGTATGCCACAAGAGGAAGTTTTGCTTTTAAACATCTTTTAACTTCGTTTTGAGCATCTTCAAACCATCTAAAAAGCATATTAACATTTGCAACTTCAAAATTGTATTTTGAAAATTCATATTCGCTTCTTTTATGCATATCGCCGTATGTGGTGTTTTCGTTCCATTTGATATCAAACACGTTATCTACGCCTTGAAGATACATTGCAAGTCTTTCCGTTCCGTATGTTATTTCAACTGGCACTGGAAAAGTTTTTATTCCGCCAACTTGTTGAAAATAGGTAAATTGTGTAATTTCCATACCATCAAGCCATACTTCCCATCCAAGCCCCCAAGCTCCGAGTGTTGGAGATTCCCAGTTATCCTCAACAAACCTGATATCGTGTTCTTTTAAATTAAGCCCCAAAAATTCAAGACTTTCAAGATACATATCCTGAATATTATCAGGACTTGGTTTCATAATGACCTGAAACTGATAATAACTCCCGAGCCTATTCGGATTTTCTCCGTATCTTCCATCAGTCGGCCGCCTGCTTGGCGCTACATAAGCCACATTCCACTCTCTATCCTCCAAACTTCTAAGAAGCGTCGCCGGATGAAACGTTCCTGCTCCGCTTGGCATATCATAAGGCAGGACAATATTACAGCCTTTGTTTTTCCAAAATTCTTGAAGTTTAAGCAATAAATCTCCAAAATACATTTATTCTCCTTTAAAAATTATACTAATTCATTCCATTCAAAAGCACATATTCATCTTTTTTGGTGTTCGAAACATTTGCTACCGGATTGCATTTTACTTTAAAAAGATAAAAAACTTCCCTGCCGCATTCATTGTATAAACATTCAAAATTTCCCATCCCCTTGCTTATTACAGCATCGGCGTTATAGAAAATATCTTTGCTTTTTTTATTCGCCTTTTCAAGACAAAATCCCGGAGTATCCACTCCACTATTTATTACCTCTGCAAAATCAAATATTTCAAGACCTTTTAAATCGTCTATCGTTACGTCGTTAATAATAGGTTCTCCTCTTATCACATAATATATTTTTACATTTGGATTTAATTTTTTAATAACCTCTATTAAAATCTCATCAAAAATATTCTCCCCTGCATTATCGGCGATATAACATATGTTTTTTGCATTTAAGATCTCTTTTTCGAATATATCAAAATCGTTTTTGTAAAAATCGGTCTGAAATATTTTTTTAATCTCTTTTGTAAGATCGTATTCCTGATTTACACCAAGATCGATTACATTGCCCGCAACAGCGATTTTACAAGCGTCAAAGAGTATATTTTTTGATTTTTGAAGTCTTTTTTTAAATAAAGGTTTAAATTTAAGCGCTTCTTTTATCGCTTCTTTTTTCTCTTTTTCAAACAGATCTTTTTTATCCAATAATTTGGATATTTTGCCGTAAATTTCACTTGCTATTACGGGAGGTTTAAAAGAAAGATCGTATTTTGCAAGGTTTTTAGCACCCTCTCTTATAACCTCCGCCGCTGTTTTTTCATCCAAATCAAGTCTTTTTGTGATATTAAATACCTGATTAAATATGCATTTGTAACACTCTAATTGTATATTCATTACAAACCAAGCTCCTTTTTAACCGCAGACTCATTGAATCCGCAAATCCATCTGCTTCCTATGAGTATCACCGGAACTCCCCTGCATCCGTGTCTTTCACAATCTTTTGCGGCTTTTGCGTCTTTGCTGATATCAATTTTATTAAATCTTATCTTGTTTTTTCTGAAAAACTGCTCGGCTCTACCACACCATACGCATCCGGGAGCCGTAAAAAGCACAACTCTTTTTTGAGCCATTACTCCTCCTTTTTAATGTAAAATTGAAAATGGAAAATTATTTAATATTTAATAACATTATGGATAATTTTACATTTTTTCCATTATTTTATTCTTCTTTATTTTCCTTTTTAAGCACTTTACCCCACATAAGTTTATATTTTTTCCTGCAAAATTCAAGTTCTTCTTGGCATATTTCAAGCTGTTTTTGAAGTCTCTCAATAGTGATTTTCGATTCTTCGTAAATTTCCTGAATGGAATAAATGCTTTTTTTTAAAAATTCATTCTCTTCTTTTAACGATTTTATCGTCTCGTCTTTACTCATCAGCACTTTTTCGTGCAAACTCAAAAGCATCCCGATAGTTCGCTCGGCAATGGAGCTTTCTTTTTCGATAATTTGAAGCTCCTGCACGGGCACTATGGATTTGGCAAGAGAGCCCACTTCTATAAAAATACCTTCATTTGTTTTTTTGCATTTTAATTTTTTTTCTTTACAAAGCGAAATTATATCATTTTTGCTTTTACCGCTAAGTTTAATAAATTCATCGATATTTAGCCACGTTTGCATCACTCTAATGTAACCTCGACTTCTTTTGAATCAAATTCCACTTTTTTTGCTTGGGCTATTCTGTCTTCTTCAAGTTTCGCTTTTAATTCCTCATCCGAATTAGCAAGTATTTGCAAAGCAAGATATGCGGCGTTTTTGGCTCCCGCTTTTCCCACAGCCAAAGTCGCAACAGGCATACCTCCCGGCATCTGAACGGTGCTAAGCAGGGCATCAAGCCCGTCCATCATTCCGCTTGGCATGGGAACACCGATTACCGGTCTTGTGGTAAGAGAAGCCACAACTCCTGCCAAATGAGCCGCCATTCCCGCACCGCAAATAAAAACCTTAGCGCCTTTTTCCTCCGCTTCTTTTACGTAATTATGCGTTCTATCAGGAGTTCTGTGCGCAGATGTTATCAAAAGCTCATAAGGAACCTGAAATTTTTCCAAAATTTTAACGGCTTCTCTCATTATTTCATAATCGCTCTTGCTTCCCATTAAAACACTTACAAATTTCAT
>JALVTJ010000042.1:0-22281 GCA_027036005.1 Nautiliaceae bacterium | reverse complement strand
ATATTAGTGTATTAGTATATTTGTATATTTGGTGTATTAGCAATTTGTGAATTTATAATTTACACTAATAACCAATAACTAATATACCAATTTTCCATATTTATTATACTCCATTTGGAGCAAACTCTACTTTTTTTCTTAAAAACGTCAAATACGGCAAATCGCAAGGCAATTTTATCGGATTTAAATTTCCGCTGTGAACGGCATTTAACTCTTTATTACCGGCAGTTAAAATTTTATCAAGTCTTAAATACCATTTAGCATTTTTTTGATAAATTTCTCCTATTTCGTTTTTACATTCGTTTAAATTATTATTCGGTGCCAATATCTCCAAAACATCTCCGGGAAAAATTTTATATTTGCACATAAAGGTTTTTTTATCTTCATTTACAATTCCCGCAACTTGCCAATTGCCATAAGTCAGAGAAGTTTCGAGATTTTGGGTATCGTTTCTTTGATACGGTCTTTTAACCAAATAAGCGTCGCTTAAACCTCTGTTTTTAGTAGTTAAAATTTCCTTATAATATTTTTCACACTCGCACTCTCCCCTCTCATACCATTCATCAATTGCATCTCTATATGCTTTTGTAACAACACCCACATAATAAGGGGCTTTCGTCCTTCCTTCAATTTTTAAACTATCAATTACACCCGCTTTTAAAATTTCGGGAATATGCTTTATAAGACACAAATCTTTTGCATTCATTATATAAGTGCCGTCATTATATTCTTCCAATTTAAACATAGTGCCAGTTTCTGGATTTTCGGCATAAAGCACATACGGATACCTGCAATCATTCGCACAGCTTCCCTTATTCGGATTTCTCCCGAACTGAACAGCGCTTAAAAGACATCTTCCTGAATAAGCAAAACACATAGCCCCGTGAATAAAAATCTCTATTTCAATATCCGGAACTTTTGTTTTGATTTTTATCAAATCTTTTAAAGCCGTCTCCCTTGCGGCAATAATCCTTTTTACGCCTAAATCCTTATACGCTTCATAATCCCATGAATTAAGGGCGTTTGCCTGAGTTGAGAGGTGGATATCTATTTCAGGTGCGATTTCCTTTGCTTTTTTTATTACTCCGAGTGTGGATATAATCATTGCATCCACACCTATTTCTTTTAGCTTTTTTATATGATTTTCCACCAAATCAAGTTGATTTTCAAAAGGAAAGGAATTTACGGTCGCATAAACCTTAACTCCTCTTTTATGGGCATATTCTACCGCTTTTTTAAATGTATCGTAATCAAATTCCTTTCCGCTATGACACCTCAGGGAAAAATGGCTAACCCCGGCATACACGGCATCCGCTCCGTAAGCAATGGCAATTTTTAATTTTTCAAAATCCCCCGCGGGAGAGAGTAATTCAGGCTTTTTCATTTACGCCCCGAACTGATTAAGCAACGCTTCGATATCTTCATCGCTTAATACCTCGTTATTTTCATCACCGTAAATATGTCTTGCACTTTGAACTCTTTGTTCGTCTTCAATGTTTCCTTCAAAAAGCTTATTCATATATTTGATAAGCGCCCTCATTATATTAATTACCCTTTCGATTTTTTGACGGTGAATATCCTGATACTGCATAATATCCATAGCAGTAAATATTTTTTCGGATGTAATTTCGTTTCTTTCGATTATGTTTTCAATTTTTCCGATAGTTTTTTCAATTTCTTTTAATTCGGTTTCAAATGTTTTTATATGAGGAAATTTGTTATGTAATTTTTCACAAAGGTTTTTATGTTTGTTTAAAATTTCCAAAATCTCTTTTAATGAATTTACATTTTCATCAACGTTTGAGCTAATTTCATCCATAATATCGAGAATTTGAGTCGCTTTTTCCTCGCTTTCTTTCGTTACCTCGTCAAGTTGAGCGACAACTTTGTTTTTATCATCCGCAGGAGGAGGAATAATTTCTTTTTCATCATCCGAAAAATCTTCTAACATTTCATCCGTTTTTTCAACCGTTTCATCTTTTTCAACATCTTCGTTATCGACAATTTCCTCATCTATTTCTTCGCTTTTGCCATCCGTTTCATCTTCCATTATTTTGTCAAATTCACTGCCTATTAATGCGTCTAATTCTTCTTGATTCATAGGCCACCTCTTTTTTTGATTAATTATATATAATTTCAGATAAAAAGGCAAAAAAATGATTGATCTACACAATCACACTCCCCTTTGTAAGCATGCAACGGGCTCACCGGAGGAGTATATTAAAAAAGCGATTGAAAAAGGAATTAAATATTACGGTTTTGCAGATCACGCACCGATGGATTTCGATTATCAATACAGAATGAGTTTTGAAGATATGCCAAAATATGAAGAAAAAATCAAAAATTTAAAAGAAAAATACAAAGATAAAATCGAACTATTTCTCGGATATGAAGTGGATTTTACTCCTTTTGTAGACAAAAGAGTTCTTGAAAGAGATGTCGATTATTTAATAGGAAGCGTTCATTTTTTGGATAATTGGGGATTTGACAATCCGGAATTTATAAAAGAATGGGAAAAAAGAAACGTTGATGATGTATACAAGGAATATTTTTATTTAATAGAAAAAATGGCTACTTCAAAACTCTTTGATATAGTAGGACATATCGATCTTATCAAAGTATTCGGCCATAAACCTTCTAAAAACATTAAAGACATTGCAAAAAACGCAATAAAAGCCATTAAGAAATCTAATATGGCTATTGAAATAAACACATCCGGACTTAGAAAAAAGGTTAAAGAGCTTTATCCCGGGGATGAGCTTTTGGAAATGATTTTAAACGAAAATATAGACATAACGTTTTCAAGCGATGCCCACTCTTTGCAAGATGTTGGATATCAAATAAAAGAGACTATTAAAAAATTAAAAGATTTGGGAGTAAATGAATCCGTAATCTTCAAAAACAGGCAAAAAGAAAAAATTAAGATATAATTAATCCTTTTTGAGTTATAATTTCAAAAAAGGATAATGTATGATTTATCTTTCGCTTCTTATGGCAATCAGGTTTTTGGGGCTTTTTATTGTAATGCCCGTTTTATCTTTATATGCGCTGCATTTACATTACGCCACTCCTTTAAGCGTTGGTGTAGCGCTTGGAGCATATGCTCTCTCTCAGGTTTTTTTGCAAATTCCTTTTGGAAAACTCGCCGATAAATACGATAAAAAAAATATCTTGATTTCAGGACTTACAATATTGGCTCTTGGCAGTTTGGTTTGCGCATTTTCAAATGATATTTACACATTGATTTTCGGACGTCTGCTTCAAGGAGCCGGAGCGATAGGCGGAGTTATAATGGCATATTTAAGCGATCTTAGCGATGAACACAATAGAGCCAAAACTTTTGCAAAAATGGGTCAGTTTATCGCTCTTGCTTTTGCTCTTTCTATGATTTTGGGTCCTACTATCGGAACCGAATGGGGAGTTGACAAACTATTTTTATTAACGGCTCTTTTGGCTTTGTTTTCTATTTGGCTTGTAATAAAAAAAGTTCCACCTGCTCCAAAAATTATCCATCACACACAAAAAAGCAATACATTAAAAGATGTCTTAACACATAAAGAATTATTGAAACTTTTTTTCAGCGGTTTTATGCAAAAAGGCTTAATGACCGTGTTTTTCTTTCTAATTCCAATTATTTTTACAAAAAACTTACACTGGGACAAAACGGAATTATGGAAAGTTTATGTTCCGGCTTTGATTGTAGGTATTTTTGCCTTGCCTCTGGGGGCTATTTTGGCTGAAAAAAAAGAAAAGGGCAAATTTGTTTTTGTTTTGAGCTCTTTTCTTATTACATTATCATTAATACTATTGGCAATTAACAACCAAATATCGATTTTTTTAGCCGTTATGATTTTCTTTTTTGGATTTAATATGTTAGAGCCCGTTTTACAAAGTTTTGTAAGCAAAGTCGCTTTCGCAAACCAAAAAGCAACCGCCCTTTCTACATCAAATACAATTCAGTATCTCGGTATTTTCTTAGGAGGTGCAAGTGCCGGTTATTTTCTTAAATACAATATGCTTAATATATTTTTGATATTATCAATAATTATAGGATTTTTTTGGATATTCGCCCTTTTAAAAATGAAAGAGATTAAAAAATTCAAAATCGTTGAATACGATAAATTTGATAATGATTTTATTGAAAAACTCAAATCAGAAAGAAACGTTTATGATTTTTATGAAAAAGAAGGAAAACTTATAGTCAGATATATTAGTGGATAGTGCTAAGTTTTGAGTGTTGAATTTTTAGTTAATTTGTTATTGGTGTATTTGTGTAATTGGTATTAATGGACTTTTCTTTTCCCTTTCTTTTCCTTCTCTCTTCCTTATCTTTTCCATACAAATGAATTTTCGGAACGCCTTTTGCTTCTTAAAATAAAAAAGGTTAAAACTAATGTTGGATAAATTCGAAAAACTTTTAACCATTATGTTTTTCAGTGTTTTATATATTTTTATTTCCACAAATCTTTTTGCCGAACAAATTAAAGATATTTCGAATATTATAGGTGTAAGAAGCAATCAACTTATTGGATATGGTCTGGTTGTGGGACTTGACGGAACGGGAGATTCCACATCTTCGAAATTCACAAGTCAGACACTTTCAAATCTATTAAAAAATGTTCATGTCCAGCTAAATCCAAATGACATTCAATCAAAAAACGTTGCTGCCGTAATGGTAACGGCAACTCTTCCGCCTTTTGCCAGAGAAGGAGATAAAATAGACGTAACAGTCTCTTCCATAGGAGATGCGACTTCCCTTCAAGGAGGAGTTTTACTGTTAACCCCTCTAAAAGGCGTTAATGGCAAAATATATGCCCTAGCACAAGGCCCAGTTACAATGGGCGGATTTAATTTAAAAGGCGGAAAAAATCAAAAACATTTCACCACTACGGTAAAAATAATAAACGGTGCAACAGTTGAAAGATCAGTAGTTTGGGATTTATACAATCAAAAATATGCAACACTTTCGCTTAAAAAAAGTGATTTTAATTTGGCTATAAAAGTTCAAAATAAAATCAATTCCGTTTTTAAACAAAATTTAGCCGTAGCAACCGATCCAAGAACCGTTCAATTAAGAAAACCACCTAATCTTACCATGCCTGAATTTTTGGCAAAAGTTGAAAAATTAAATATTAATATACCTGAGGAAAATGTCGTAGTAATAGACGAAAGAACAGGAACTATAATAGCGGGTGGAGACATTAAAATAAATCCGAGTGTAATTGTTTACGGGGATTTCACCATTAAAATAAAAAATCCTACATCTATTATGGAACTTGCAAATGATTTGAAAAAAAGCAATGCCACGCCTCAGGATATCATAGCCATTTTGGAAAATTTAAAAGCGGCAAATAATTTAAATGCAAAAATAATAATCAACTAAGGAGATACAATGAATAAAACAATTTCTATAAACCCAGATTTATATCATCATTCAACTAAAAAAGAAAAACTCAAAAAACTAAAAGAATTGTGTAACGACTTTGAAAGTGAAATTTTAAAATTTTATTTAAAAGAAGCGCTTGATTCCAAAAACAAATTGTTTCCCAAAACCCCGGGGGAAGATATTTATAAATCAATGTATCAAGACACTCTTTCAAAAGAATTAAGCGGACATTTCGGCTATTCTGAAATTCTATTTAATTATTTAAAAAATAAAATTTAAGTTTTTTTGAAATTTGCCGATTTAATCGGGTAGAATAATAAAAAAGGATTTTAAATGATTAGAAAAATAGGTGAAAACTTAAACATCTACCAAAACCATTCTACCCGAGAAAATAAAAAAATAAATGAAAATAAAAAATTAGAAAGGGTTGAAGAGATTAAAAAGCAGATAAAAAATGGAACATATAAAATTGACATCCAAAAAACTGCTGAGGTAATGGCCAAAAATCTTCTTAAATAATCTCTTCTTCCCTTTAAAAAGGGAGAAAATGCTAATAAAAAAACTTCATCAAATTAATGACGTGTTATCAAATCTTATAAAAATAACAAAAGAAGATATAGAATTTATAAAAAATGCTAAGCATAATGAATTGTTTAACAATATTCCTCAAAAAGAAGATTTATCAAAACAATTTGCAAAATTGAAAAACGAAATAGATAAAATACTTCTCAGTAGAAATAAACCTATTGAAGAAATTTTCACAAAAGAAGAAAAAAAAGAATTTGAAAAATTTAAAACATTGCTTAATGATTTTTATGAAAAGCATAAATATTTTTCAAAACTCTCTTTTGTAGTGGCAAATTTTTATAATGTATTAACGGATAAAATCAAAAATAAAGAAAAAATTACTTATGAAAATGATTCAATTCCAAAATCACAATTAAAATTAAAGGCTTAAAATGGCTATTTCCGCAGGTTTCGATATCGCTCTTACAGGATTAAAATCACATCAAAAAGCAATTGATGTTACAGGAAACAACATTTCAAACGCTTCAAACCCGGATTATGTTAGAGAAAGAGCCGTTTTTTCGACACTTCCTCCAATTAATGCAATCCCGGGAGATATAGGCACAGGTGTAGAAATATCGTCAATAAACAGGCTTACAGATACATTTCTTTTCAATAGATATACTTCCGCCAATGCAAATTTACAAAATTTAAAAACACAAGAAGAATATTTAAACGAAATAGCAACATATTTTCCAGATATTCAAAATCAAGGACTTTTTAAAGATTTACAGGATTTTTTTAATGCATGGCAAACATTAGCCAGTAATCCGAATGACGGAAGCGTTAAAGTGGATCTTGCTTATAAAACACAAAAACTAACTGATACATTTCATATGTTAAGAGAAAAATTAAGCAAAATTCAAACAAGTATCAATGGAGAAATTGACGCTCATATTAACGAAGTAAATACAATAGTAAAAAATATTGCCGAACTTAATAAACAAATCACACTCCACGAAGCAAATGGAAAATCTCATGCGAATGAGCTTAGAGATAAAAGAGATGCTTTGGAAAAACGATTAAAAGCCCTTATAGATGTAAAAATTTATAAAACAGGTATAACATCTCAAGATTCTCAAGGAACAGAAACTGTTGATTATTCAAAAAGTTATAATATTACCCTCGGCGGTTATCCTTTGGTGGAAGGAGATGAATATAATCAAATTCAAAAAATAGATGATAAAGGAAATATAAATATAGGAATTCAAAAACAAGATCACTCTATTGCAAACGTTACATCAAGTATTCAAGATTCAATTATTGGTGGATTATTAAAAATCAGAGGGACGGAATTTGATGAAACTGGGACTCCTAAAAACGGAGATATAGGCAATCTTATTTCATCTTTAAACGCTTTGGCAAAAGGTATTATAAGAAGTGTAAATTCAATTTATTCATATTCAGCAAAGCAACAAATAAGCGCACCTCAAACATTTAAAACGGTAAGTATTTCAAATGATATGGAAAACATACCTTTGATTACTTTATACAATCAAGGAATATTACAAACTCAACCGAGAAAAGGTATTTTATCTTTAAATATTTTGGATAATGACGGCAACAACAAAACAACATTAAATATTTCAATAAATCCTAATGAAAACATAAAAGAAATTTTAAAAAATATTAACGATAAAATTTACAATAATATTGATAATGCTAATTACGGTGCTGCAACAGTAAACGGAGAAATTAAATTCGTAAAAGGTTCATATGATAGTAGCGGCAACTTTACTCCCGATAACCCGCCTACATCTTCTCCTAATGTTTTGGTAAAAGATGACGGCAGTTTATTGTTTGATTCGTTAAACGAACTGGAATATCTGCCGTTAAATCAAATCAATAAACAACTTCCTTTGCCTCTTGATAACGGCAGCTTTGATGTGGTTGTATATGATAATAACGGAAATATTCTTGCTAAAAGAAAAATAACCGTTAATTTGGCTTCGAACGATCCGAAATATTCCACTATTCAAGGCATAGTAAATCAAATAAATACCCCAAATATCGATGACAACCAAGATAATGACAACAGTGATGATGTAGATGATTATTATCAAGCAAATATAATTAATGGACATATCATATTAAATAAAAAAACAGATCAAAACACATATGTAGGATTAGATAAAGATGGCGCAAATTTCGGAGGAGCGTTTAGTATAAATACTTTTTTTGAAGGAGACAATTCTTTAAATATAAATTTAAGAAAAGATTTTATTCAAAACCCTGGTTTAATAAGTGCACATAAAGCCCCGAATGACGGTAATAACGAAGTTGCAAACGCAATACTTCAATTACAATCTCAAAAAATTAATTTTTATAAAAACGGAATAACATATAATAATACAATTTTTGAATTTTACAGAATGACAACTTCTTCATTAGCCAACGAAACCCAAAACGTTTCCGCAAAAAAAGACGCGGCGCAAACACTTTATAAAAGCGTATCGAATCAATATTATTCCCTAAGCGGAGTAAATATAGACGAAGAGCTTATTAATCTTGAAAAATATCAAAGGGGTTATCAAGCAAATGCAAAAGTTATTACAACAATAAACAAAATGTTAGATGCTCTTTTTAGCATCTAATCATATTCGACCTGAATAATATCCTCAAATTCGTCCCATCCGAAATGCAATATATCTATATCGCATATTTTTTCTAACATTTTTCCTTTTTTAACAACATAAACTTCGGAAATCATTGTATCTTTCGGATAAAAATTTTTTGCTGTTATTTCAAGCTTTTTGGTATTTTCCATAACCATATCCGCAAGCAATAAATCACAAAAAGATTCTGATATAACATCTTTCGGACTTTCCACATCACAAGCGGTATATCCTATTTTTAAATTTTTAATATCGGGGTTTTCTTCATATTCAAAATACCCTTCTCCATTTGCCTGAAAAACACACACGATATTATCTTCGCTAAATTTTTCATTAATCAATTCATTAACTTTTTTATTCAAATAATTTATATCTTCAAAAGTATATCTCTCTTCTCCTATTTCAATTTCCATACTCTCGGGAACTATTCCTATCAAATCCGATTCAAAATCAAATGCTTCAACCTCGCCCGATTGAATAAAACTTTCTACTGTATTTTTAAAATTTTCAATCTCTTTTTCATTATCCAAATCATAACTGCTTAAATCTACAAACGGCGTTAAATCATAAATTTTCATTATATTGGTCTCTCCTCTTATAACCATTTTAACCCCTTTTTTATTATAATTATATCATAAACGTTTATTTAAAGGGACTAAATGGATATAAAAGAAAAGCTTGACAAATTAATAAAAAACGATATTTACGAAATAAATGAAAATAAACTCGATCCGATTTTAATAACCCGAAAATATAATGATGAATATATCGCTTTAATTGCCGCTCTTTTTGCATACGGAAACGTTAAATCGATTTTGAAATTTTTATATTCTCTGGATTTGGAAAACCTTAATTCAAACAATGCTTATTACCGTTTTCAGACAAAAAAGGATGTTGATGAATTTTTAAAAACCGTAAAATTAATGAAAGAAAAACATTCTCTAAACGATTTGTTTTTAAAAGGATATCAAAAAAACCGCAATGTCATCGAAGGCATTAAAGAGATAATAACAACCATATACAAAACAAATTCTTATACTTCAAAAGGATACGAATTTTTAATAGGGAAAATTCCTCCTAATAAAACAAAAGGAATTAGCCCTTATAAAAGATGGAATATGTTTTTAAGATGGATGATAAGAGATAAAAAACCGGATCTTGGATTATGGAAAGGAGTTGATAAAAAAGATTTAATAATTCCGCTTGATACACACACTCATAAAGTATCATTGAAATTAGGACTTTTAAAGAGAAAAAGTTATGATTTACAAGCCGCAATCGAACTTACGGAAAAATTAAAAGAATTCGATTTCCAAGATCCTCTTAAATATGATTTCGCACTATATAGAATAGGACAATTTAGAATAAATCTATAAAGTTCCAAATTCCGAATTCCAGGTTTTAAATTCAACACTTAACACTTTTATTACCTCTACTACTTCTAATAACCAATATACAAATACACCAATAACAAATAACTAAAATCAGCGCTTAAAACTTAGCACTACTCACTCAATACTTTTCGTAACAATTTTTCTTTTTTTCACAATTCACTATTAAAATTATGTTAATAATATGATACAATTTCATAAAAAAGGAATTTTAATGGAAGATAGAATTTGGTTGATTTTCGGATTTTTAGGCCATAATCAATTTGTCCAGCTAATTGTCCATACGCTTTTAGCCGCATTTTTAGCCGTATTTGTAGCAAAACTCGCCACCAGAAAACTTACAATAGTTCCAGGCGGATGCCAAAATGTTATGGAAGCGGTGGTAAGCGGTATTTTATACATAGGTAAAGATGTCGCAAGTGAAAAGGTTGCCAGAAAATATCTTACACTTGCCGGAAGTTTGGCAATTTTTATTTTCTTTGGAAATTTACTCGAAATAATCCCCGGTTTCGAACCTCCTACTGGAAATGTAAATTTAACCCTTACTTTGGCTTTAATAGTTTTCATTTATTATCATTACGAAGGTATAAAAGCACAAGGATTAGGACATTACATAGCCCATTTCGCGGGACCTGTCAAATGGCTCTCACCTCTTATGTTCCCAGTCGAAGTGCTTTCTCATTTTTCAAGAATTATTTCACTCTCTTTCAGGTTATTCGGTAATATTAAAGGTGATGATCTATTTTTACTTGTTTTGTTAATGCTTGCTCCTTGGGTTTTTCCTCTTGCAGGATTTGCATTGATGACTTTTTCGGCGGTTCTTCAAGCATTCGTATTTATGGTTTTAACATATGTTTATTTATACGGTGCTATAACAGGTAGCGAGGAGGCGTTATAATATCCTATTTTATCACCGACCCTTCTTTTTCCTTACAAACAACATTTCAAAAAATTTCAGAAAAAAATCCAGATTTAGTATGTTATAGGAATAAAACCAATCCTTCGAAAAAGGAAATTATGGATTTTGTCAATTTTGCAAAAGAATATTCAAAAATATTTATAAATTTTGACAGTTTAACGGATAAAAGCCTTATTAAATATTTTGACGGAATACATTTTCCAAGTATTTATATAAAGGATCTAAAAAATCTGAAAAAAATTTTCCCAAATAAAATATTTATAACATCAACTCACTCGTTCAAAGAAGCAAATAATGCCATTATTTCGGATTATATTACTTTTTCACCGATTTTTGATTCAAAAGAAAGAAAGGGGCTTGGAATTGAAACACTTAATAAAATTTGCAATTTCCACCCGAGAGTTATTGCACTTGGTGGAATAGTATCTGAGAATGAATTGGAAAAAATTAAAAACTCAAAAGCAATCGGTTTTGCTTCGATAAGATATTTCTACTCTTAATTTATTATTTACATTAAAAATCTACATTATTTTATGAAGCATATTTCCAATTTTCATCCACTCTTCCAATTTTTCCCATTTATCATTTTCAATCATTTCTTTTGCTTTTTTAAGCTCGCTTTCAAAAGCTTTTATCGAATCCAATAGATTTTTTTTGTTCTCTTTGAAAATATCATTCCACATATGAGGATTGCTTTTAGCAAGTCTGCTCATATCTTTAAAACCTCCGGCTGCAAGTGTAACTATATGTTCTTTATCCTCTTGATTTAAAACCGCATTGGCAAGCGAAAAAGAAACAATATGGGGCATATGCGAAATAAAAGCAGCGTGTCTGTCATGTTCTTCGGCATCCATATATTTTATTTTCATTTTTAAAAATTTAAAAATATCCTCCGCAATTTCAAGTTGATAATCACCGCTCTCTTTTTTATTACATACTACCATTATTTTATTTTCGTATAAATCTTTTATTGCCGCTTTTGGTCCCGAATATTCCGTTCCTGCCATAGGATGAGAAGCAACAAGGTTTTTTCTTATATTTTGAGGGCATTCTTTAATTATTGTTTTTTTAGTTGAACCGAAATCTATAATTGTTGTTTTTTCGTTTATTTTAAGATCGGATATCTTTTTAAGAGTCGAAATAATTCCTCTTATCGGAATTGCAAGAATAATCACATCGCTATTTTCAATATCACTGAAATCACCCGTTTTATCTATAAGACCTAAATTTAGGGCTTCTTTTTTATGCTCTAAATTATGATCTATTCCTATTATTTTGTCAAAATATTTTCTTGTTGCAAGGGCAAAACTCCCTCCCATTAATCCGAGACCAACAATACAACATTCCATTTTTTCTCTTTTTTAAAAAATTATATCACAAAATACGTTATAATTTTAACCAAAATCATTTAAGGATTAAAATGAAACAAGCAATATACTTTGTGCCTTTATTAATTTTTGCAAATCAAATTCAACATATCGATTTTAAAGGTTTGATACACATTTCGCCCGTTACCGCCGATGCTATTATAAAAATTGCTCCCGGAGATGAATATAATTTATCAAAAATAGATAAAAGCATAAAAGCACTTTATAATACAGGATATTTTAAAACAATAAAAGCAGATTATTCTCACAACACGCTTACATTTATCTGTCTTGAAAAGCCTACTATTTCCAAAATAGATACATACAACCTCTCCGACGAGCTTAAAAAACTTTTAAAACAACAAAATTTAATGCCTAAAAAAGGAAACCTTTTAAACGAGGAAAAATTACAAGAATTAAATCAATTTATTCAGAGTTATTATCTTGCAAAAGGATATTTCGATAGTGTTGTTGAAATCAAAAAAATTCCCATAACAAAAACAAGAATAAAATTAATAATCACTGTAAATAAAGGTAAAAAAGTAGATATAAGAGAAGTTAATTTTTATGGTGCTAAACTTCCTAAAAGCGAATTGGAAGATCAAATAGTAAATAGACAAAGAACCTTTTGGAGCTGGCTGCCTTTTGCTAACAGCGGAGAGCTAAAAATCTACAAATTATATGAAGATAGACAAAATTTACAAAATTTTTATTATAATTTGGGATATATGGATGCTAAGGTATCGTTTCCTCTTGCAAAAGCAAACCTTGATTCATATTTTGCAGATATAGATTATAAAATTTATGAAGGTCCTCGATATATTGTCAAAAAAATATCCATAAACTATCCCAAAAGCATAAAAGTCAAACTTCCTGAGCTTAAATTAAAAACAGGCAAATATTTTAACGCCTCGGCTTTGAGAAAAGACATTGAAGATATAAAGCATGCTTTTCAAAATGAAGGATATGCTTATGCCAAAGTTTACCCACAAATAAAAAAGAAAGGAAATTTTGCTTATATTACTTATGATGTTTTCCCGGGAGAAATCGTTTATATCAGAAAAGTTATTATTTCTGGAAATACCACAACTCTCGATAGAGTAGTTAGAAGAAATATTTATTTGGCACCGGGAGAAAAATATTCATATCAAAACATTCAAGATAGCAAATATTCTCTTCAAAGAACAGGATATCTCCAAGATGTGAAAATTGAACAAAAAAAAGTATCCGATAATCAAATAGATTTGATAGTTAAGGTAAAAGAAGGACTAAGCGGCTCACTAAGAGCAGGATTAAGTTACGGAAGTTATACAAAACTCGGGTTTACAATTAACTTGACAGAAAAAAACGTATTCGGAGGAGGACAGCAAATTTCCGTGAATGCCGATGTAAATGCAAAAAGCAAAAGTTATTCTCTTTCTTTATTTAACCCAAGAGTATTTGACAGTAAATATTCTTTCAGTGCTTCTATTTTTAATACTGAATTCGAAGGAATTTCATATACTTCAAAAGAGAAAGGCTTTACTCTGGGAGTGGGTAAAAAACTTACAAGAAATTTAAGTGCATCTGTAACTTACGGATATACAAAAACAGAACTGAGCGATTATGATTCAACGCTGGATGTTAGACCTACAAGCACCAAAAGTTATATCGTCGGAGGATTAAATTATAATTCCACCGATAATTATTATTTTCCTACAACCGGACAAAAAGCCGCCGTTTCCATGGAATTTGCAGGTTTAGGAGGAGATGAAAAATATATCAAAACACTTGGAAGTTATAAAATATTTTATCCTTTAACAAACAAAACCTATGAAACAATAGCCGTTTTAAAATATAGAATTAAAGGCGGCATAATAGATAAAATTGGCTATTTACCTATTAACGAAAAATTTTACTTAGGAGGACCTTCAACAATTAGAGGATTTAGCTCTTATTCAATTTCTCCAAAAGATTCATACGGAAATGAAATCGGAGGAAAATATGAACTTATAACGGGTCCTGAAATTTCAACTCCTATTAATATAAAAAATAAAATGTGGCTTTCAGGATTTATAGATTATGGCGCAATAGGAGAAAATTCTTTAAGTATTACCAGAAGTTCATACGGAGCGGAATTTGACTGGATAACACCTATGGGGCCGCTTTCATTTATTTGGGCATTTCCTATTAAAAGCAAATCCGGAGATGATTTACAAAGATTTGAATTTAATATCGGAACTTCTTTTTAGACAATTTCAAGTTTAAAAAAAAGTTCTCGATTTTTAATTTTTTCTTTTGCCAAATATAAATTTTCGCCTTTAATAACGATTTTTTTATTCTCTTTTTTTATTGTTAATTCAGGCTTTGAAAGTGTTGTATTTAATATTTTTGCAACCCAAAAAATATCACATAATTTTTCAATCAATTCTTTTTTGGGAAGAAGATTTTTATATTTTTCATATTCTTTGTTTTTTATTTTCTTTTTTTTATAAAAACGAATAATTTTTGAAATTAATAACCTCTCTTCGTGAGTAAATCCATAATGAAGAGAATTAAGCAATATATAATCTGTATGCTTATGGGCTTTATAATAATCAATAAGCTCACCTGCTCTTGAAAGTGTTATCGCATAAGAAAGGTGCATTTTATATTTTTCATTCAAATTATATTCATCTTTAACCAAATCAAAAATATTCAAAGCTATTTTTTTCTCATATGACGCTTGTTTTCTATCTATATTATAAACATCTATAATTGTTCTTACTGACGGATTAAAATTTTCGGGAAATTTATAATTATGCCCTCTTAATAAATCGGATAAAAACACTCCTTCTCTCACACCAACACCACTTGTTATTATTTTTTCCACTTTTAAATATTTAAGTGTTTCTATAAAAATAAGAGTTCCCGGCCTGATTACATCAAGCCTTTCAGGTTTTATACCGATATTCAATAGCTCTTTATCATTCATACTTACGATTTGCTCTAAAAATTTAATATGATCTTTAACTTTATATGTAAATCCATGCAGAATATCAAGTGGATATTTTGTTTTTTTCATAATAACCTGTGAAAGAGCCCTTATTGTCCCGCCGATACCAAAAACATTTTTATGAGAAAAATTTTTATTTAATTTTTTTAATTCGTTTTTTATATATTTTTTAGCGCCTTCGATATCGTATTTATCGAAAAAAAGCTCTTTTATACGCACTGTTCCCAAATTCAATGTAAACATATCTTCAACTTTTCTATTTTCAATCAAAGAAAGTTCATTTGACCCGCCACCTATATCCATACTTATACCGTTTTTTTCAAAAAGCAAATTAGCGGCGCTCACTCCGCCGAAAAACGCTTCTTTTTCACCATCTATCACTTTTATGTTTAAATTAAGCTCTTTTTTTACACGAGAAAGAAATTCGTATTTATTGGGAGCGTCTCTAACGGCAGAAGTCGCTACGCATAATATTTTTCTGGCTTTTAAAGATTTTGCAATTAATAGATACTCTCTTAGGGCGTTTATCGCTCTATTGATTGCAAAATCTTGAAGCTCTCCATTGTGCTCATATGCGCCTTCACTAATTCTTACTTTACTTTTTTCTTCTCTTAAAAGATAAAAACCAAAACGACTTGTCTTTTTAAAAACAGCCATTCTGGCGGAATTGGAACCAATATCAATTACCGCCGTTATTTTTGCCATTACTCCTCTTCTTTATGTATAAGTTCCGATTTTAATTTCAATTCTTTCGCACTCTCCACATTATCGGGATCTGGAACGATAGCATCAACGGGACACATCGGGACGCATTGAGGTTCTCCTCCATATTCTATACATTCGGTACAAAGATCGGGATCTATTTCATAAATAGGATCGCCGGGCTCAATCGCCCCATTAGGACACTCTTCAAGGCATGCATCACAAGCAATGCATTCATCTGTAATTTTTAGAGACATATCACTCCTTTGGATAACAAAATTTATAGCCTCTTCGGCGAATGGTTTGAATTGTATCAATTTTAAAAATTTTGTCAACCTTTTGTCTAATTTGGTTTACCGCAACTTCTATTACATTAGGAGTAACAAGTTCCGGCTCTTCCCAAATGGCATCAAGAAGCTGTTCTTTTGAAATAACTTGATTGGGATATCTTGCCAAATGCATAAATACTTCAAAAGCTTTGCCTTTTAAATAAGACTCTTTGCCGTTATAAATTATCTTTTCTTCATCTTTTACAATAATCAAATCTTTAATTCTTATTTGTGATTCTCTACCTCCTCTTAACGCAACATTAATTCTAGTAACCAACAAATCGAAATTAAGAGGTTTTCTTATAAAATCATCCGCTCCCATTTTGAGCGTTTTTATCTCACTATCAATTGAAGAATCATCCGAAATTACGATAATTTTAATTAAAGGATACATTATTTTTGCATAATCTATAAATTTAAATACTTTACTTATGCCAAAATTCAAATCCAAAATTATCAAATTATGATGTCTTATTTCTAAAAAATATTTTGCATCTTCTATCGTAAAAGCTTCATCGCTTTTATATCCGTTTTCTTTTAAAGATTTTTTTATAAGTTCATTTAACGTTTCATCTTTTTCAACTATCAAAAGTCGCATTATTTTCTCCTTTAATGGCACAAAAAATATAATTTATTATAACAAAATTTAATATTTTCTTAAAATTTCAACTCCAACCAAAGCATTTTTTAAAATTTCCGGTTTTTTTATAGATAAATAAAGCTCTTTTATTTGCTTAAATTCTTTTTTTAATTTTATTTCTATTTCATCAATAGCATCTTCTATAAGCAAAAATTTTCCGTATTGTATGGTTTTTTGAACAATATTACAAACTTTTGCATAATCTATATAATTTTTTTTATTTTCATATTCGATTTTCAAATTAACAACTATTAACTGCTCTTTATCTCTTTCTTTTTCTAAAATTCCTAAAACCGCTTTAAACGTCAAATCTTCTATTACAATGGTATATTTTCCATTTTCCATTTTTTAAACCACTCTTTTTTCTTGCCCCGTAATAAGCCTGTAAATATTTTCCTTATGTTTGTAAACAATTACAAAAGCTATTATCCAAAGAGGTGCATGCGATTCAATACTCGGATGTGGATAAAGAATATATGCACTGAAAATTCCAACTAATATTCCGATTAAAGAGCTAAGAGAAGAAATTTTCACCGTTTTTGCCATAATAAACCATACTATTATTCCTACTAAAACAGCATAAGGAATTAAAACTAAAAGTGCCCCTGCCGTAGTTGCAACACCTTTACCGCCTTCGAATTTCAAAAACGGAGAAAAACAGTGCCCTATTACGACCAATACGGCAAGCGTCCAAAGCGTTGCATCGCAAACTCCTAAAAATTTTGCAAGCAAAATTACAAAAGCCCCCTTAAAAGCATCCAAAAAAAGAGTAAGAGCCGCTAATTTTTTAGCTTTACTTTGGTCTATTTCTTTTAAAACCCTTAAAACATTTGTAGCCCCGATATTCCCGCTTCCATGCTCTTTTATATTAACTCCGGCAAAATATTTAGCTATAATAAATCCAAAAGGAATGCCTCCTATTAAATAAGCAAATAAATACCATTCCAAATTATTCATTGATTTCCTTTTTTATGAAATTATAATATAATTTAAAAAAACACTTAAAAGGCTTGAAATGATTAAAGAAATTAAATATTTATTAAAAAAGCATAATATCACCTTAGCGGCACATTATTATGAAAAGGATGAAATATTCGATATCGCCGATTTAACCGGTGATAGCTTAGAACTTGCCAAAAAAACGGCTAAATTAAAAAAACCTTTAATTTTTTGCGGCGTTAGTTTTATGGGTGAGAGTGCAAAAATCCTAAATCCTTCTATTCCTGTTTTTATGCCTCGCCTTGCCGATTGCTCAATGGCCAGAATGGCCGAGATTGAAAAAGTCAAAAAAGACATTGAACTTTTAAAAAAAGAAAATATCAACTTTATTCCCGTATGTTATGTAAATTCCTCAGCTAAAATCAAAGCTATTGTAGGAGAATTAGGTGGAAGTATATGTACAAGTTCAAGTGCCGAAAAAATAGTCCAATGGGCGATTAAACAAAATAAAAAAATCTATTTTCTACCCGATAAAAACCTCGGGAAAAACACAGCCAAAAAACTCGGAGTTAAAGCCAAAGTCATAAGAGAAAAAAATTGGCAAGAAGCGGACATAATCTGTTTTGACGGGCACTGTTCGGTTCATCAGCTTTTTATGCCTGAACAGATTGAATTTTATAAAGAAAAATTTCCCGATATTAAAATAGTAGTGCACCCCGAATGCTCACCAGAAGTTTGCAAAATGGCTGATTTTGTGGGTTCTACTTCTCAGATTTTAAATTATGTAAAAAATCATCCGAAAGAAACAATGGCAATAGGAACGGAATTTAATTTTGTAAACAGATTAAAAAGAGATATTAACCCAAATATTTATGTATTATCTTCAACAAAACCTGAATGCCCATCAATGAATGAAACAACAATGCAAAATCTTTATGATTTACTAAAAGCAATTGATGAAGAGCAACCTTATAATGAAATAAAAGTTGATGAAAATATTGCAAAAAATGCCCTAAAAGCTCTTAATACAATGATGGAGATTACAAAATGAATTTGATGAAATTTCAAATTATCGATTTTTTAAAAGATGTTCTAAAAGAAGATTTAGCAAGAGGAGACCTAGCAAGAGATTTAATTCCCCCAAAAAAAGTTACCGCCAAAGTTATAGCAAAAAGCGAAGGAGTTGTAGCCGGGATTGAGTATATAAAGCATTTTAGCTATTTAGCAGATGTTAAGTTTGATTTTTATTTTGAAGATGGAAAGCTTTATAAAAAAGGGGATATTGTTTTTACAATAAGCGGAAATGCAAAAGATTTGCTAAGCGTTGAAAGAAGTGTGTTAAATATTCTTCAACATGCAAGCGGAATTGCAAGTAATGCTTATGAATTTGTTAAAAAAACCGATAAACTTAAAATACTTGATACAAGAAAAACAAGACCTCTTCTTAGAATTTTTGAAAAATATGCGGCAAAATGCGGAGGAATAACAAACCATAGATTAGGACTCGATGATTGCTTGATGCTTAAAGATACACATTTGGCTACTTTTAATTCCATTACAAAAGCCGTTGAAAAAGCAAGAAAAGTTATACCTTTCACCACTAAAATAGAAGTGGAATGCGAAACCTTAAACCAAGCAAAAGAGGCGATGGCGGCAGGAGCGGATATAGTAATGTGCGATAATATGAGTTTTGATGAAATTAAAAAAACAGTGGAATTTAGAAATAAAAACTTTCCTTTTGTTTTGATAGAAGCCAGCGGAAACATAACCTTGGAAAACATAGAAAAATATGAAAAAACCGGAGTTGATGCAATAAGCAGCGGAGCAATAATCCATCAAGCCACTTTTAAAGATTTTTCTATGAAAATACAATAAAGGGGTTAAAATTTTAATAGAAGATAAAAATTTCGAATTCGGACATTTTATAGGTGTTAAAAAAGCGAATGAATTTAAAAAATATATAAAAGAAAAATTTAACCACGATTTAGCTCCTTGGGATTTTGTCATTACAAAGGATGAATATAGAGATTTGGCATATTGTTATAATCCTGAAAAGGGAATAGAAAGAATAGACAATATTCCTGAAACCTCCAAACTCAGAATAAAAAACGCACAAATTTTCACTCCACTTGATATTTATCAAAAATGTGCCGTTTACGCCTTAATTCAAGCTCCCGCCACTCTTCTTACGGGTCGATTTGGAAGCGGAAAAACACTGATTGCCACAGCCACGGCTCTTGCTCTTACAAACAAAAAAATATTCATAACCCGTCCTCCGATAGGTATAAGCAGCGCATACGACATAGGATTTTTACCAGGAAGTAAAGATGAAAAAATGCTCGAATGGGCGGGAGGTTTTTTGAGTGCGTTGAACTTTTTATATAGAGGTATTAAAGGACAAAATTACGATACGATAAAATCCCAGCTTTTTTTTGAAAAATTCGAAATAATCCCACTTAATATGATTCAAGGCGTTTCCATACTTGAAGGCGAAATTTTAATAGTAGATGAAGTTCAATTGATTACAAGAGAATATATGAGTATGATTTTAAGCAGAATGAGCGAAGGAAGCAAACTTTTTTTGCTCGGGGATATTTATCAAACATATTCGACCATTTCAAAACAAGATAGCGGCCTTTTCAGACTTCAACAGGTTTTACCTCATGAAGCGCTTGCGTGGGTCGATCTGAAAAACATTTACAGAAACAAACTCACTGAAATAGCCCTTAAACTTTTAGAATAAAAAATTTTTTGCTATAATTATGCTCTATTTTGGAGGGGATGTGATCCTGGTGGACACCACGGGCTTCAAACCCGATGGGGCGGCAGGTGACTGTTTGCCCGGTAGGTTCGATTCCTACCCCCTTCCGCCAAAATCTCCATTAATGAACCTTCATTCATAATTTTTTCTTATAACTATTTGATTTTTAATATTTTTGTGTTATAATATAAATTGATTTAATCTAATAAAAGGAGAATCACAATGAAATTTCTAAGAAATGCTCTAGTAGCAGGTGTGCTACTTGCAACAGTTGGAACGACTGCCGTGTTTGCAGACTACAACAAAGGTTTCAAATATTACAAAAGATACATTACACACAGAGCTCATTTGAAAGCTACCCAATTTGTAAAAGATTTGGGTATTGTAACACCTGAACAATTAAAAGCGCTTTTTAAAGACAACGCTAAACCTTTAATTGCAAAATTAAAAAAAGTGGGTCAAAAAAAAGCTGCTGAAATTATTGAAAAAAGATTTGCACACAGTAAAAGTAGGCTTAAAGACTTGGAAGATTTTCTCGTTGGTATTGTCAACGGTAAAATCCCGGCTGGCTGATAACGCTTATTAGGGCTACGGTGTAGCCTCACAATTTTTTAGCGTTTTTTTATTGGCGATATTTTCCTCAGACACTTAAATAAAAAAGTTGGTATATCAATGTATTAGATATCGGTTATTAGGAAATTCGTTATTAGAGGCATTAAAAGTATTAGAAATATTAGAAATTCCAAATAAAAATGGGGCAGTAAAGGTGTTAGCAAATAATGGTGTCAGAGATTATTTGGTGTTGATGTGAATTGTGAAGTTTTGAGTTATTTATTATTGGTGTATTTATATAATCGTCAACTCAACACTTAATACTTGGAACTTTATTACTCTTTTCATTTTTACTTGAAACTTAAAAACTTGGAACTTAAAACTCCTCTTTCTTCATCTCTCATTCCTCTATCCTACTCCTTTCCCATATCAGCTTTTTAAATATCTTTTATTATCAACCTTAACAATATCCCCCATTTGATCGAGATAATCAAGATAAGCCACAATATATTTCCTGCTCATAGGCATCTCTTCTTTGAAAATTTTGACATCGATAAATCCACGTTTTTTAATAATTTCCCTCATTTTATTGATAACAAAATTCAAATGATTACTGGCCACAAAAATATTATGAGCAAGTCGAACAACCTTTTTGGCGGAAGTTAGTTTTTTCATTGCATTATCTCCTACTTTCCTATCGATATTAAGTTTTTCATAAATATTATATGGAGCCTCAGGCGTAGCGCCTGAATTTTCCAAAATTGCAAAGAGTCTATTTTCAACCGATTTTTCTACATTTGCATTTGCCAAATCTTTTTTCTTATATATAGCCCCCTCTTTTACCAAAAATCCTTCACCCGTCAACTTATCCATAACCGATTTTATGATTCCCTCGCTTGCCCATTTGATTCTAAGTTTAACGGAAGCGGGAGAAAGAAAAGCCAAAGCGTTTTTTTCGTAAATATCTTTAATTATTCTTTTAATCTCTTCTTTTACATTTTTGTGGAAAACATTAAAATTTTCCGCATCTATGAAAACATTTTCCAGCTGTTTTGTTATTTCAAGCGCCTCTTTCGGACTTAGATTAAATCTCTGATAACTTTGCAAAAGCCCAAAACCTCTTTTATGGTTTTCCACCA
>JALVTJ010000041.1:6055-28787 GCA_027036005.1 Nautiliaceae bacterium | reverse complement strand
AAGATAAAAAATTAATCTGTGAAAATGAAATTGCTCAAAAGATACTAAATTTGGAAAATAAAAAAATAAAATTTAAAATAACAGGAGAGAAAATTATAACTGAATTTAATTTTCATTTTTTCAAATACGATAATATAAAAGAGGGTGAGTTTGAAGGAGAGGAAATTATTTTAAGTGATAATATCCATACTTTAAAAATAAAATTTAACAATTCTAAATATTTTGTTTATTTTGTAAAAACATACTCTTTGAGTGAAAAAGGGTTTAATGAGATTATTCAAGGAGTATGTGTGGTAATAAAACAGGATAATTTAAAAGGAGAGATTAGTTTTGAATGAATTTAGATACGATTTATTAAGGGATGAATGGGTAATAATAGCCCCTAATAGACTTCATAGACCGGATATGTTTTATGAAATAAAAGAAAAAAAAGCAAAAACATGCCCTTTTTGCAGAGGGAATGAAAATTTCAGCGAAAAAGATATTTTAAGATTCGGAAATCCTTGGGTTTTGAGGGTGGTTCCCAATAAATTCAGAAGTTTGGCTATTGAAAATCCATATTTTTTCAACGATAATAAAATAGGCTCATACGGAGCACATGAGATTGTGATTGATACATATAGACATATAAAATTTTTCGATTTTGAAAAGAGCGAATTTGTTAATTTATTTAAAGCTTTGAAAATAAGATATAATGATTTAAGAAAAGATAATAAGCTTAAACATTTTATCTGTTTTAAAAACGAAGGAATTAAAGCGGGAGCCACTCAATCGCATCCGCACACTCAGATACTTGCTTTGCCTTTTATTCCAATTCAGATTGAAAAAAATCTTTTAAAATACAAAGCCTATTTTGACAATCATAAAAAAACGATTTTTGAAGAATATATTAAAAAAGAGAATTTGATTGTATTTGAAAATAGTGAATTTATAGCTCTTTTACCAAAAGCAAGTAAATTTGCTTTTGAGATAAGAATTATAAAAAAGAATAATTTTTTTGATTTTGACGAAAACAATTTAGCGGAGGTTTTTGAATATTTAAAAATAACAAAAAAAATTTTGGGTGAAATTGATTTTAATTTAATATTTAATTTCGCTCCTTTTGAAGACGCCCGTTATTTTCATTTCAATATCGAATTTATACCAAGGCTCTTTAACATAGCAGGAGGCGAGCTTAGCGGAATTTATACAAATGTTGTTGCGCCGGAAATTGCAAAAAAGGCTTTTGATGATTTTGGCAGTTGACATAGGAGGAAGTTTTTTCAGATATAAATTTAACGGAATTTATGAAAAGTTTGAGAGCAAAAATCTGAATATAATTGAAAAAATTTCTGAATTAATTGATAAATTTAACCCACAAGCCGTTGGAATATCTTTTGCCGGGCAGGTAAATGAAGGAAAGATTTTATCATCTCCCAATATCAATATAAAACCGGTTGATTTAAATAAAATAATAAAGATTCCATTTGTTTTGGAAAACGATTTAAATTGTGCCGCTTCGGCTGAGAGCAGATATTTTGACAAAAAATATTTAATAGCCCTTTATTCTGGAACTGGTCTTGGAGCGGGAATAATAGAAAATGGGAAAATTATAAGAGGTTATTCAAATTTAGCGGGGGAAATAGGGCATATTCCGTATAAAAAAACATCTTTTAAATGCAGCTGCGGCAAAAACAACTGTCTTGAATTTTTTGCAAGCGGAAGCGGGATAGAGAGATGGAAAAATTTGGGAATTGATATTTTAAAAACCGAATATATTAAAGCTTTGCGTTTTGGAATAGGTGTGCTTTCTTCATTATTTAATCCGGAAATTATTGTTTTGGGAGGAGGAGTGATAATACACAACGAATGGATTGTTGAGAAAATTAAAAAAAATTTAAAAAATTATGTGCCAAATTTTGATAAATTCGAATTGAAAATTACAAAATTAAAAGATGCTTCTTTAAGCGGAGCCGAAATTTTAGCAAAGGAGTTGTTATGAATATAGTTTTTGCGGCAAGCGAAGTTGCCCCTTTTGCCAAAACGGGGGGACTTGCGGATGTTGCAAGTGCGCTTCCTAAGGCTTTGAAAAAAAGAGGAGAAAATATAAAAGTCATAATGCCAAGATATTATCAGATAAATCCTGCTAATTTGGAAAAATTTTCTTTTAACATAGGCGTTCCTATGGGAAAAATAGGGACATTATGGGCAGGAGTTTATAAAACTTATTTGCCAAACAGTAATGTTGAGATTTATTTTATTGATTATGAGGAGTTTTTTGGAAGAAGTGGATTATATGCTGATGAATCGGGATATTCGTATCTTGATAACGACAAAAGATTTATATTTTTTACAACCGCTGTTTTCGAGCTTGCACTTGCAATGAAATGGAATGTTGATATTTTTCATTTTAACGACTGGCATACGGCTGCTGGGAGTGCGCTTTTAAAATACAGGTATAATTGGCTTTTTCCAAAATCAAAATCCGTTTTAACAATTCATAATCTCGAACATCAGGGCATATTTAATAAAAACGCTTTTGAATATTTGATGATAGATTGGAATCATTTCAATATGTTTGAGTTTGAATCTCTGGGCGGGTGTAATCTTCTAAAAGGCGGGATTGCGGCTGCTGATATGATAACCACCGTTTCACCGACTTATGCAAAAGAAATTCAAACACCGGAATTTGGTTTTGGGCTTAATGAGCATATAAAAGCGCATTCCAATAAACTTGTAGGTATTTTAAACGGTGTGGATTATTACGAATGGAATCCAAAAACCGATAAATTAATCCCGTTTAATTACGATATTGAAAATATTGAAATTAAAACAAAAAATAAATTAGCCCTTCAAGAGAAAATGGGGCTTGAAAAAAACGAAAAAAAGTGTCTAATAGGACTTGTTAGCCGTTTTGCAAGACAAAAAGGGATAGAGCTTATTGCCTCTTCGATGGAAGGACTTTTGCATTTGAATGCAGATTTTGTATTTCTCGGAAGCGGTGAAAAATGGGCCGAGGGGTTTTTCAGCGATGTTTCCGCCAAATATCCGAATTTCAGAGTTTATGTGGGATATAACAACGAACTTGCCCATTTGATAGAAGCAGGAAGCGATCTTTTTCTGATGCCAAGTCTTTTTGAGCCTTGCGGGCTTAATCAAATCTATTCTTTAAGATATGGAACACCTCCTATTGTAAGGGCTGTTGGTGGGCTTGACGACACTATTGAAAATTATAATCCTTCTACAAAAGAAGGAGATGGTTTTAAATTTTGGGAAGCGAGCAAGGATGCGTTTTATAATACTGTAAAATGGGCGGTTGATACATATTATTTAGATGAAGGTTATAAAATAATTCAAAAAAGAGGAATGCAAAAACGATTTTCTTGGGATAAATCGGCAAAAGAGTATGAAAAAGTATATAAAAAGGCGTTAAATGGATGAATTTAATTATTATCTTTTTAAAGAAGGAACTCACAGATATCTTTATAAACATCTGGGAAGTTTTATTCAAAAAAACGGGGTGTTTTTTAGGGTGTGGGCTCCTAATGCAAAATATGTTAGCGTTATGGGTGATTTTAACGGATTTGATAGATATAAAAATCCTTTGGAAAAAAAAGGCGATTTTTGGGAAGGATTTATAAAAGAAGCAAAAAAAGGAGATAAATATAAATATTTTATAAAAGGCGCATTCGATCAAGAACTTGAAAAAATAGACCCTTTTGCAAGGTTTTTTGAAAAACCTCCTAAATCTGCAAGTATTATTTGGGAAGATGATTATAAATTCAGCGATAAAGAATGGATTGCTAAAAGAGAGCAAAATTTTAATAAGCCTTTTAGCATTTATGAAGTTCACCTTTCAAGTTGGAATAAAAAATATTTGAGTTATGTTGATTTGGCAAAGGCTTTAAGCGAATATGTAAAAAAAATGAATTTTACGCATATAGAGATTATGCCAATAACAGAATATCCGTTTGATGGCTCTTGGGGATATCAGGCTATCGGGTATTATGCACCAACCGCAAGATTCGGAAAACCGGAAGAATTTAAAAAATTCGTAGACATTATGCATCAAAACAATATAGGTGTTATAATGGACTGGGTTCCAAGCCATTTTGCTGTGGACGGACACGGACTTATTACATATGACGGAACAGCGCTATTTGAACATCCGGATCCAAGAAGAGGATATCATCCTGAGTGGAAAAGTCATATTTTCGATTATACAAAAGGTGAAGTGCGTTCATTCCTAATAAGCTCGGCAAATTTTTGGCTAAAAGAATTTCATATAGACGGGATAAGGGTTGATGCGGTTGCTTCGATGCTCTATCTTGATTATGCAAGGGATGAATGGATTGCGAATAAATACGGAGGCAATGAAAATCTCGAAGCTATTGAATTTTTAAGAGAATTAAATAAATCCTGTTATGAAGAAAACGAGGGTATTACAATGATTGCGGAAGAATCAACCGCATTCCCGTCTGTTACAAAGCCTGTTTTTATCGGGGGTCTCGGATTCGGATACAAATGGAATATGGGATGGATGAACGATACTTTAAGATATTTTAAACTTGATCCTCTTTTTAGAAAGTATCATCATCACGAGCTTACTTTTTCGTTTGTTTATATGTTTAGTGAAAATTATATTTTGCCTCTTAGTCATGATGAAGTTGTTCACGGAAAAAAATCCCTCATTGATAAAATGCCGGGAAATTATGATGAAAAATTTGAAAATTTAAAAGCTCTTTTTGCATATATGTATGCACATCCGGGTAAAAAGTTACTTTTTATGGGAAATGAAATAGCGCAGTTTAAAGAATGGAATTATAAAGAAAGTATTGAGTGGTTTTTACTAAAATATCCAAAACATAAAGAAATTCATGAATTTGTAAAAAAATTAAATCAAATTTATAGAAATGAAAAAGCCTTATGGCTTGATTGTGATAATAAAAGTTTTGAGTGGCTTAACGATTTGGATTACGAAAGAAGTATTATAAGCTTTTTAAGAAAAAATAAAGATGAAAAAATAATTGTTGTTTGTAATTTTTCAGGATGCTCTTATAAAGATTATGTAATTCCTGCAATTGAGGGGGAATTTGAGGAAATTTTAAACACGAAAGGAGGTAAAGGAAAAATTTACAAGGCACAAAAAAAAGAGTGTTGCGGCAGAGAATATTCAATTACACTGAATTTGGATGCTTTTAATGTAATTTATTTAAGGAGGAAACAATGAAAACATCAATTAAAAACATAAAAGCGCTTGAAATACTCGACAGTCGCGGAAATCCTACGCTTAGGGTTTTTATGGAACTTGAAGATGGAACAAAAGTAAAAAGCTCAGTTCCAAGCGGAGCCAGCACAGGTGAATATGAAGCATATGAATTAAGAGACGGAGATAAAAACAGATATAACGGCAAAGGTGTGTTAAGAGCGGTTGAAAATGTAAATGAGATTATAGCTCCGGCTTTAAAAGGAATGGATGCGACAAATCAGCTTAAAATAGATAAAACGCTAATAGAACTTGATGGAACAAAAAACAAAAGTAAACTCGGTGCAAATGCAATACTCGGTGTTTCTATGGCTGCTGTAAGGGCTGCGGCTGCATCGCATAATCTTGAAATATATCAATATTTAGGGGGTAGTGAAGCAAATAGAATCCCTGTCCCTTGTATGAATATATTAAACGGCGGGGAACATGCGGATAATAGTGTTGATTTTCAGGAATTTATGGCTGTGCCTATTGGTGCTCCAAGTTTCAAGGAAGGATTAAGATATGTAGCCGAAACGTTTCATACGTTAAAAAATATATTAAAAAACAAAGGTTTAGCCACAAGTGTTGGGGATGAAGGAGGATTTGCCCCTAATTTAAAAAGCAATGAAGAAGCGATAGAAATTATTATAGAAGCTATTGAAAAAGCTGGATATAAACCGGGAGAAGATATAGCAATAGCAATTGACAGTGCTGCCACCTCTTTTAGCGTTAACAAAAAAGATAAATACAATCTGAAATGGTCAGGAATAGGTGAAATGAACAGTGATGATTTAATTAATCTTGCTGGTGAATGGCTAAAAAAATATCCTATTGTTCTTTGGGAAGATCCTTTGGCTGAGGAAGATTGGGAAGGGTTTAAGAAATTTACCGCAGAATTCGGAGATAAAATAGAAGTGGTTGGAGATGATATTTTTGTAACAAATACCGAATTTATTTCAAGAGGTATAAAAGAACACACCGCAAATGCATCTTTAATTAAACTAAATCAAATAGGAACAGTAACGGAAACAATTGAAGCTGTTAGATTATGCTTAGAGCATGGATGGAGGGCTTTTATATCCCATCGTTCCGGTGAGACTTGTGATGATTTTCTTGCTGATTTTGCAGTTGCAATGGGAACGGGGCATTTGAAATCCGGTTCAGCAAGCAGAAGCGAAAGACTTGCCAAATATAATAGGCTACTTGAAATTGAAGACGAATTAAAAGGAAATTCGAAATATTATTGGAAATGATTAATTTTTATCAATAAAAATGATAAAATTTCATAAAAAAGGAATTTAATGAGGGCATTGCTTAGTGTAAGCGATAAAACTGGTATTGTTGAGTTTGCAAAAGAGTTAGAAAAATTGGGTTTTGAAATAATTTCGACAGGAGGAACAAAAAGAGTATTGCTTGAAAACGGGATAAAAGCCGTCGATATCAGCGAAATAACGAAATTTCCGGAATGTTTCGGAGGCAGGGTAAAAACGCTTAATCCATATGTTCACGGAGGAATTTTATATAGAAGCGGAATTGACGATGAAGAAGCTAAAAATCTCGGAATAAAAAGAATTGATTTGTTAACTGTTAATTTATATCCTTTTAAAGAGACAATTGAAAGAACCAATGATTTTGATGAAATTATTGAAAATATAGATATCGGCGGTCCTACGATGGTTAGAAGTGCGGCTAAAAATTTTAAAGATGTTATGATTGTAACCGACCCTAATGATTATGATATGGTAATTGAAGCTCTTAAAAATAACAAAAACACTTTGGAGTTTAGAAGAAATCTGATGATTAAAGCTTACGAACATACCGCCGCTTACGATAGTATGATTGCAAATTATATGAATGAAAGATTTAATAAAGGTTTTGGAAATAAAAGATTTATTGTCGGCAAAAAAGTATTTAATACCAGATACGGTGAAAATCCTCATCAAAGAGGTGCTCTTTACGAATTTGAGAATTTTTATGAAAATTTAAATATTTTAAAAGGAGAGCCGAGTTTTAATAATCTTACGGACATAAACGGAGCCGTTAAAATTGCAGTAAGTCTTGGTGAAGGAGCGATTTCTATAATAAAACACGCAAACCCGTGCGGAGCGGCTAAAAAAGATGATTTAATTACGACTTGGCAAAAAGCGCTTGAATGCGATCCCATAAGCGCATACGGCGGAGTTGTGGCTGTTAACGGAATAGTTGATAAAAATTTGGCTGAGGAGATAAATAAAATATTCGTTGAAGTCTTAATTGCAGGAAAAATTACAGATGAAGCCCTTAGGGTGTTTGAAAAGAAAAAGAGAATAAAGCTGTTTGATTTGGGTAAGCCTCATCTTGAAATTGCAGGCGATAAATGGGATTTCAAACATATTGAAGGGGGATTTGTTTTTCAAGATGCGGACAGAGTAGAGGATGAAGAGGTGGCAAATGCGAAATGTGTTACAAATGTATGCGTGAATGACAAAAAAGATCTTGAAATGGCATGGAAAATAGCCGCACTTACAAAAAGTAACTGCGTTGTGTTTGTCAAAGAATCTCAAATGGTTGCAATTGGTATGGGGATGACAAGCAGGGTTGATGCAACCAGATGTGCGGTTGAAAAAGCAAAATCTCTCGGACTTGATATCAGAGGCAGCAGTTTAGCCAGCGAAGCGTTTTTCCCATTTAGGGATAGCGTGGATTACGCAGCCGAAGTGGGAGTAAAAGCAATAATTCAGCCGGGGGGCAGCATAAGGGATGATGAGGTAATCGAAGCTGCAAACGAAGCTGGAATTGCTATGTATTTCACAGGTAAAAGACACTTTTTACATTAAATTAAAGGTTATTTATGAAAAAACTCTCGGTTGTAATTCCGGTAATGAATGAAGAGGATAATATAAAACCTCTTTTGGATGAAATTAGAAAATCTCTTAAAAATATAGATTATGAAGTTATTTTTGTAGATGATGGCTCGAATGATAAAACGGTTCAGAGAATAAAAGAACTGGCGGATGATAGGGTAAAACTGATAGTTTTTAGCAGAAATTTCGGTCAGACAACCGCTATGGCTGCGGGGATAGATGCTGCCGATGGTGAGCTTATTGCAACTCTTGATGGGGATTTGCAAAACGATCCGAGCGATATTCCTATGATGATGGAAAAACTCGAAAAAGAGGGCTGGGATGTAGTGGCCGGAAGAAGAGCAAACAGACAAGATGGATTTTTACTCAGAAAAGTTCCGAGTAAAATAGCAAACTGGCTAATAAGAAAACTCACAGGAGTTTATATAAGTGATTACGGCTGCACTTTAAAGCTTTTTAAAAGCGATGTTGCAAAAAACCTGAGTTTATATGGAGAGCTTCATAGATTTATACCGGTTTTGGCAAGTTTATACGGAGCTAAAATGACAGAAGTTGACGTAAAACACCATCCGAGAATTTATGGTAAAAGCAAATACGGCATTGGCAGGACATTTAAGGTTATAAGCGATTTGATGCTTATGCTTTTTTTCCAAAAATATGCGACAAGACCTATGCATTTGTTTGGCGGAGTGGGGTTTTTTATTTTGTTTTTGGGATTTTTAATAGAATTTTATCTTTTAATTTTAAAACTTTTTGGTGAGTCAATAGGTGAGAGACCGCTTTTTATGGTTGGAATTTTATTTATAATTGCCGGTATTCAGCTTATATCCACTGGATTTTTGGCCGAGCTTTTAATGAGAACATATTATGAATCTCAAAATAAAAAACCTTATGTAATAAAAGAATTTTTCGTTGGCAAAAAAAATTAAAACAGTTATAAAAATTATAATTTCTTTTTTACTGCTTTTTTTCGTATTAAGCAAAATTGACATAAAACAATTATTAAATATTTTAAAAGAAGTTAATCTTTTTTGGCTTTTTTTTGCATTTTTATTTTTTAATATTTCAAAGATAACGGCTGCCGTGAGATTAAATTATTATTTTAAAGAAATAGGCATTAATCTTTCTTTTAAAACTAATTTAATTCTTTATTATGTCGGGATGTTTTATAATCTGTTTTTACCGGGCGGAATAGGGGGTGATGGCTATAAAGCGTATCTTTTAAAAAAACATTTCGATAAAAAACTCTCAATTTTAATAGCCGCTTTGTTGTTTGATAGAATCAGCGGTCTTGTTGCTTTGATTCTTTTGGCTTGTTTACTTTTTGTTTTTAGCGATTATGCAATATATCCTTTAAATATTCTTTCAATTGTTGTAGGTTTACTTGTGTTCGTAGGGTTTTATTTTTTTTGCAGGAAATTTAACAAATTTGCACTTTATTTGAATAAAAATATGGCGTTAGCTCTTGGAGTTCAGCTTTTACAGCTTTTAAGTGCTTTTTTTATTATTTTATCTCTGCCCCAAAATGTTAACATAATTGATTTTTTGGTGCTTTTTTTAATCTCTTCCGTTGTGAGTATTTTGCCAATTACTATTGGGGGAGTAGGAATTAGGGAGCTTACGTTTCTTTACGGACTTAAATTTATTCATCATGACCCAAGTGTTGGGGTTGCGTTTAGCTTTTTGTTTTTCTTTGTTACAATGATTTCGTCTTTAACCGGTATATTTTTTATTCATAAGCCTTTGGGAAAGGGGATTTAATGTTAAAACCGATTATCAATCATCAAAAAGAGATAAAAGAAATTTTTAAAAAAATGGAGTTTTTGAGGGATAATTTTTCTCCTCTTGATGCGTTTTATGAAGAACTTGAAGATTTAAGCAAAGAGATGCAAAAAGAGCTTGAATATCACTTCAACCTTCAATTTTACGGAATTACTAACGAAAAAGCAAAAAAATTTGTAAATGAAAACAGACTTGTTAAAGAGATGCTTTTTAGAATGCTAAATTTTATTCAACAAAAAGCAAAAGAAAAAAGTATGGATGCATTTTTGAAATTTGATGATTTTGAAGAAATTTTAAAGGCTTATCTCAAAAAAGAAAAAGGTCTTTTTATACAGGAATTAAAAAGTGTTTTAGATGATTCGGAAATAGAAGAGATAGAAAAAAATATACTGGAATTAAGATAAAGTAAAATTATTATGTGAAGACACTTGAATTTGATTTTATTTTATATTCAATATTGTTTATTGATATTATAAAACTTGATATAATTTTAAAAAAAGGATAACAATGCAAGGGGCGATGACTGCTTTAATAACTCCATTTAAAAACGGAAAAGTAGACGAAGAAACATATGCCAAATTAATTCAAAGACAAATAGATAATGGAATTGATTGGGTTGTGCCGGTCGGAACAACCGGAGAAAGTGCTACATTGACCCATGACGAACACAAGAAATGTATAGAAATTGCCGTTGAAGTTTGTAAAAATTCTGATACCAAAGTTTTGGCCGGAGCGGGAAGCAATTCTACACATGAAGCCGTTGATTTGGCTAAATTTGCTGAGAAGAAAGGTGCCGATGCAATACTCAGTGTGGCACCTTATTATAACAAACCTACACAAAAAGGTCTTTACGAACATTTTAAAGCGATTGCAAATTCAATCGAAATACCGGTTGTATTGTATAATGTGCCGGGTAGAACTTGCAGCAATATCGATGTCGATACCGCTGTCCAATTATATGAAGATGAGGAAAATATCGTTGCTATAAAAGAAGCAACAGGAAAAATAGAAAATGTGGTCGCTTTGTGTAGTAAATGCGCAATTAGTGTTCTAAGTGGTGAAGATGCTATAAATTATCCTATTGTGGCAACGGGTGGAAAAGGATGTATCAGTGTTACTTCAAATCTGCTGCCTGAAAGGGTTTCCACACTCATACACGAAGCGTTAAAAGGTAATTTTTTAAAAGCAAAAGAGATTAATGAATATCTTTACGAAATAAATAAAGTTCTTTTTATAGAAAGCAATCCTATCCCTATAAAATACGCAATGTTCGAAGCAGGGCTTCTTCCAAGCCTTGAATACAGACTTCCGCTTGTCGAACCAAGTGATGAGCATAAAAAAATAATCAAATCCATGATAAAAAAATATTTATAAGGAGTTTATTTGAAAACATTGGTAATAAGTGGAGCGACAAGAGGCATAGGCAAGGCAATAGCTGAGAGGTTTGCAAAAGAAGGTATAAATGTTGCATTTACTTATAATTCTAATGAAGAAGTTGCCAAAATTTTGGAAAAAGAATGGAGCAAAAAATATAATATTAAAGCAAAAGCATACAAACTAAATATTTTAGAGCCCCAAACATATAAAGATTTGTTTAAACAAATTGATGAAGATTTCGATAGAGTGGATTTTTTCATATCCAATGCAATAATAAGCGGAAGGGCTGTTGTAGGAGGTTTCGGACCTTTTATGAGATTAAAACCAAAAGGAATATGTAATATCTTTACGGCTACCGTTAATGCTTTTGTTGTTGGAGCTCAGGAATCGGCAAAAAGAATGCAAAAAACAGGAGGAGGTGTTATACTTTCTCTAAGCTCTACTGGAAATTTGGTATATACTCCAAATTATGCGGGACATGGCGTTAGTAAAGCGGCAGTTGAGACAATGGTGAAATACGCCGCATGCGAACTTGGAAAATTCAATATAAGGGTAAATGCAATTAGTGGCGGTCCCATTGATACAGATGCATTGAGAGCTTTTCCTAATTATGAGCAAATAAAAGCGGAGGTTGAAAAAATTTCACCTCTTAATAGAATGGGTTATCCTGAGGATTTAGCCGGCATGGCTTATTTTTTATGCAGCGAAGAAGCAAGTTGGATTACAGGACAAACATTTATAATAGATGGTGGGACAACATTCGGATGTAAGGAATAATATTGTTTATGACAGATGAAAATTTAAAATTTCAGAAATATCTTGTATGGCAAAAAAGATTAAAAAATGTTCCGAATATATTAGCAAGCACCAGAATTGTTTTAGCGTTTTTGATGTATCTTTTTTTGGTAAACAGAAATATTTTTCATATTCATCCTTCATGGATGGATTATTTTGCCGCTTTGATTTTCGTAACAGCAAGTATTACAGATTTTTTCGACGGATTTATAGCAAGAAATTTTAATGCCATAAGCAAACTTGGCGAAATACTTGATCCTCTTGCCGATAAAATGCTTACTCTCGGTGCTTTTTTGGGATTATTGTATCTTCACAGAGCAAATGCTTGGGCTGTTTATTTGATTTTGATAAGAGAATTTTTTATAACAGGTCTTAGAGTAGTAATGGCAAGCGAGGGATTAAGCGTAAAAGCTTCTTTTGCCGGAAAAGTAAAAACCGTTTTTCAAATGATAGCAATAGCATTTTTACTGATGAATTGGATATGTGGTAATTGTCTTTTATGGATTGCCGTAATTTTAACACTTTATAGCGGTATGGATTATTTAAAAGCTTATTTGAAAGAACATAAATGATATCTGCTATTGTAATTCTTTCGTTTTTAATTTTTTTTCACGAACTTGGGCATTTTTTAATGGCAAAGCTTGTTGGTGTAAAAGTAGAGGTTTTTTCAATAGGTTTTGGTAAAAAACTTTTTTGTAAAAAAATAGGGGAGACTAATTGGTGTATAAGCGCTATTCCTCTTGGCGGATATGTTCAGATGAAAGGACAGGATGACACTGACCCTGCCAAAAAATCAAATGATCCTGATTCTTATACTTCAAAAACTCCGTGGCAGAGAATTTTGATTCTTTTGGGCGGTCCCGGATTTAATTTTTTGCTTGCTATTTTAATCTATTTTTTTGTTGCGCTTACCGGATGGAGTAAATTAGCCCCTGTTGTTGGAGAGACTATTCCAAATACACCGGCTGCAAAAGTTTTAAAACCGGGAGATGAAATATTAGCTATCAATAATCATAAAATAAAAACTTGGGATGATATTCCAAAATTCATACAAAAAAGCAATGAAATTATTTTAGAGATTAAACGAAAAAATAAAATTTTAAAAGTTGAAATAAAACCAAAAATAGAAATTATGAAAAATATTTTCTCTGAAACCGTAAAAAGAAAAATAATAGGAATTGTTCCTTCTGGTAAAATCATAAAAGTAAAATATAATCCTCTCGATGCTATTAAAATCACAGTAGATAAATTTATTGCCGATTCTACGTTGATAGTAAAAGGAATTGAAAAACTTTTAACAGGTGCAATAGGTCTTAATACAATAAGCGGACCTATTGGAATAGTGGATGTAACCGCAAAAGTAGCAAGTTACGGGTTAGAGCCTCTTTTACTTTTAACTGCTCTTTTGTCTGTTAATCTTGGGATTTTGAATTTACTTCCCATACCTGCGCTTGACGGGGGGCATATAATGTTTAATTTGTATGAAGCTATTTTCAAAAAAGAATTAAACGAACAAATAATGGTTAAACTTACGATTGCCGGATGGGCTATTTTGGGCGGCTTGATGATTATAGGGATTTTTAACGATATTAACAGATTACTTGGACACTAAGGAGCAGTTATGAATCTTGACGAATTGATACAAAAAGTAGAAGCGGCAAGGCTTAAAAGAAGCGAGCATTTGATTGTTCAGATTGTTGCCGTTACAAAATATACACAAAATATTGAACCTCTAAAAAGATTATATAAAGAAGGTCAAAGAGCATTCGGAGAAAACAGAGTTCAAGATATGGAAAAAAAAGTTAACGCTTTAAGCAATATACCTATCGAATGGCATTTCATAGGCAATCTTCAAAAAAACAAAATAAACAAGCTTTTAAACCTCGATGTGTTTATGATACAATCCGTTAATTCTTACGAACTTGCCGAAGCTATTGACAAAAGGGCAAAAAAACCGATTAGGTGTCTATTGGAAATAAATTCTTCCAAAGAGCCTACAAAGCACGGATTACCGATAGAAGAAGCAGTTGAGACGTATTTAAAAATAAAAGAAAATCTAAAAAACGTAAATCTTCAAGGTATTATGACAATAGGGGCGCATAGTGAGAATGAAAATGAAATTAGAAAGAGTTTTAAACTAACATATAAAATTTTTGAACAATTAAAACCTTACGGGGCAAAAATATGTTCTATGGGAATGAGCGGAGATTTTGAAATAGCTATTGAAGAAGGCAGCAATATGATTAGAATCGGTAGTGCTTTAATTAATTCATATATGTAGAGTAAAATTATTATGTTAATTTAGTGTAATGCGCCAAACTCAATTTCAAAAATGAGAATATATCAACTAAAAAACGAAAAGCGGGAAATTGAAAATCAGCTTTTAAGAAGTTTTATTGTTACTCCCTTTTCAAAATATTTTTTAATCCCTTCAATTTTCTTTATACTTAGTAAATTAATTTTTTCTTGATAATTTAAAAGAGGATTTATATCGCCTTTTGCAAAATAATCTCCGTAAATATTGCTAACTCCGCTACTGCTTTCAAGCTGAGTTAAAAAATCGAATTTTGTCCGATTTTTTACTTTTTCGAGTGCTTTTTTTGTAATTTTGGTATTTAATAAAATGTTTTTGATTTCTTTTTGCACTTTATCAATATTCACTCCCGGATTGCATATCGCCAAAACCAAAAAAATTCCCGGATCAATCATTTCCATATTATATGCGTATATTTCACTTACAAGTGTTTTTTGATTGATTAGTTTTTCTTTCAAAATACCGCTTTTGCCGTTACTTAATATTTCGCTGTATGCACTCAGGGCAAATTGATCCTCATGGTTAAATTCAGGTATATGAAAGGCCATTGCAAGAATATCTACCTTAGAATTTTTTTTGATTATAATCTCTTTTTCCCCGTCAAGCGGCGGTTCTTTTTGATGAAGCGTTGGAATAGAAGAAGTGTTTTTTATATTTGCAAAATATTTTTCCGCTTTTTCAAAAACCAAATCCGATTTGACATCTCCGGCTACCAAAAGAAAAGCGTTTTGCGGTTGATAATAAGTTGTGTGAAATTTTTTTATATCTTCAATGTTCCAATTTAAAATATCATCTTTAAAACCGATAGGCGTCCAATGATAAGGATGATAAACGTATGCATTATTAAAAAGCCTGAAATAAAGATATCCTATCGGATTGTTATCTACTCTCCAAAGTCTTTCTTCATAAACAACCTTTCTTTCTCTTTGAAATTCTTCATCGTTTAAATTGAGATTTGCCATAATTTCACTGAATAATTCAAAGGTTTTGCTTAAATAAGTGCTTGAAGTTTTGATGAAATAATGAGTGTAATCAAAACCTGTTGAAGCGTTGTCAACTCCGCCAAGGCTTTTGACAATTTTATCAAACTCTCCTTCTTTAAGATTTTTGGTCGATTTGAAATTCATATGTTCAAGCATATGGGCAATTCCGCTCTTTCCCAAAATCTCGTTTCTGCTTCCGACTTTATAAAAAACATTACTTGTAATTACATTGCTTCCTTTATTCATAGGAATTGCAATTACTTCAAGATTATTTTTTAGTTTGTGAGTGTAAAATTTATGAAGCATTATTTTCCTTTAACTCCAACTTTTTAGGTATATCGGCTCCTATTGCTTCACTAATATGATTAAATCCGTCTTTTTTTAAAAATTCCGTTAAACCTCTGTTTATTTCACCTATAAGTCCCGGTCCTTTATAAATAATTCCGCTATAAACTTGAATCAAACTTGCACCGGCTTTTATCCTTTTATAAGCTTCCTTGGCACTGTCTATTCCGCCAACACTTACAATAGGAACTTTTTCAAACACTTCGTTTGCAACAATTTTAAGCACTTCATAGCTTCTTTTTGCAAGCGGTTTTCCTGAAATTCCTCCTCTTTTTATAGGAGTGTTGATTAAATCATAATTTATGGTCGTATTCGTAACAATTATTCCATCAGCCCCGTGTAAAACCGAAAGATTTGCAAGTTTTGCAATTGTTTCATTTTCCATATCAGGTGAAAATTTAATTAAAACAGGCTTTTTTGTCAGTTTTTTCAATTCATTAAAGAGTGTTATAATAAATTCTTCATTCAATAAATTTCTAAGCCCGGGTGTATTCGGAGAAGAGATATTAACCACAAACATATCAACGCTCTTTTTTAATTCATTAACCAAAATTTTGTAATCCTCAATGGCTCTCTCTTCGGGAGTGGTTTTATTTTTACCGATATTTGCGGCAATGGGCAAAATGAATGGGTAAACTTTTGAAAGTCTTTTTTTGATTGTTTCAACTCCGTCGTTATTAAAACCAAAAGCGTTTTGAAGTGCTTCATATTCAACGTGCCGCCAACTTCTTGGTTTTTCATTTCCGCTTTGAGGTTTTGGCGTAACCGCTCCGATTTCCCCCCATCCAAAACCCAAAGCCGCCCATGCATAAATCATTGTGGCGTTTTTATCAAATCCTGCGGCAACTCCTACTGGATTTTTAAATTCAAGCCCCCATATGTTTTGTTTAATCAAATCGTTGGTTACGAAATTTTTTTTGATTAAAGGATTAAAAAAAAGTGGACATCTTCTTGCGGTTTTGAAAATTGTTTCTACTGCATTATGAGCAAATTCAGGGTCTGTTTTGTAAATTAAGGGTTTAATCGCTTTAAAAATATCCATTTTTGGCCTTTAAACTTTTTCCCAAACGGTGCCGTTTGGTGTATCTTGAAGCATTATTCCCATTTGTTTTAGTTCATTTCTAATTTTATCGGCTAATTCATAATTTTTTTCTTTTTTTGCTTCATCTCTTTTTTTAATTAATTCTTCTATTTTTATTTTAGTCTCTTTATCGATGCCTTCTTGAAAATATTTATAAGCATCACTGCCGCCAACTCCGAGAAGTTTATTTATAAATTCAATATTACTTATTATTTTTTGTTTTAAATTTTTATCTTTCGGGTTTTTATCAAGCTCTTCATTGGCGTTTTTAACAAACTCATCTACAACCGCCAAAGCTTTTGAAATGTTTAAATTATCTTTCATAGGTTCAAGTAATTTTTTTTCAAATTCTTTGTCTTGTTGTTTTTTATTTATTGCATAAACTCTTTTTTTTAGTCTATAAAGTTTATCAAGCCTTTTTTTGCTTGCTATCAAATCTTCTTCGCTGAAATTAAGAGGTGCTTTATAATGGGTGCTTAAAAGATAAAATCTTAAAACTTCCCCCGGATAATGTTTGAGTGCATCTTTAACAAAAAAACTGTTTCCAAGGGATTTACTCATTTTTTCGCCGTTAATATTGACAAATCCGTTATGCATCCAGTATTTAGCCAAATGCTGATTATATGCGCAAAACGTTTGCGCTTCTTCGTTTTCGTGGTGAGGAAAAAACAGATCCGCTCCGCCTCCGTGGATGTCAATTTGATATTTGGTATCAGTATAGGCGATATATTTTTTAATCATTGCGGAGCATTCTATATGCCAGCCGGGTCTGCCTTTTCCAAAAGGAGAATCAAAACAAACATCACCTTCACCTTTGCAAGCTTTCCATAATGCAAAATCGGCCGGATTTTTTTTGCTTTCGGTGTCTATTCTATGTATTCCCTCGTCTTCTTGGCATTTGTTTGAAAGTTTACAATATTCCTTGTCTTTGCTTACATCAAAATAGATATCTCCGTTAGAGAGTTTATAAGCGTAACCTTTATCGATTAGTTTTTGGATAAGTTCGAACATAGCTTCTAGTGATTCGGTGGCCTTGGGTTCGATATCGGCTCTTTTAATATTCAAAGCTTCCATATCGGCAAGATAAGAATTAATATAATGTTCGGTAATTTCTTTTAGGCTTTTGCCTGTCGAGTTCATTTTATTGATGATTTTATCATCAATATCGGTGAAGTTTTTAACAAACGTTACTTTGTATCCGAGTGCTTCGAGAGTTCTTCTTAATAAATCGAAACTGATAGAGCTTCTTGCATGCCCCAAGTGTGCATCGTCATAAACGGTCGGTCCGCAGACATAAATTCTAACTTCTTTGTCTTTTATTGGTTTAAATTCGATCTTTTTTTTTAAATGCGAATCGTATATTGTCATTAAAACTCCTTTTGAGATTAAAAATTATATCAAATTAAATATATACTTGAAAAAAAGAGATATAACAAAAGAAAATAACAAAACAAAAATAAAAACAAAAACGTATTTTTTTTCAAAATACTTCATAAATTTACTTATTCCGTATTCTTTAAGCGAAAGATAAAAAAGCACACACCCGCTAAGAGAACTTGCAAGAGCAAGTCCCGAAACTTTCAATGGAAAAATCAAAATCAATGAAAGCAATGCGTTTACTCCCAGAGAAATTGCTGAAAATTTAGCGGATTTAAGATGTTTGTGTGTAGCATAAAGATACGATGAAAAAAGTTTATTAAGACCAAAAGGTATTAAACCTAAAATATACATAATTAAAACATTTGCCGTCATTATTGTATCATGTATTCCAAAGGCTCCTCTTTGAAATAAAAGTCTTATTATTTCTTTCGAATTGATAAGAGTAAAAATCGTAGCAAGTGTTAATAAATATAAAAGATACCAAAACGCTTTTTTCATATGCATATTGGCTTCATTGTATTTTTGAAGGGATATTGCTTTTGTAATTTGCGGGAATAAAACGGTTGAGATTGCTATTGCAAAAAGAGCAAAGGGAAGTTGAAAAAGTCTATTGGCATAATATAAATAACTTATACTTCCGGCACTTAAAAAAGTTGCAAGCCATGTATCTAAAAAAGAGCTTATATGTGCTGTGGAATTACCGAATACTGAGGGTAAAAAATGTTTTTTAAAAGTAGAAATATCCGCCTTTTTTTTACTTTTGATTCCGATATACAAAAGTTTTAGAATTTTTTTTCTTTTTGCCACTATCAAATGTGCCAAAACCTGAGCAATACCTCCTATTATAACACCTATGCTCATATATAAAATAATTGTTTGTTTATTTTTGTGCATACTTAATATCAAAGCCGTTATCAAAGAAATATTTAAAAGTGCGGTTGAAAAGGCGGTTGTTGCAAAATGTTTTTTATATTGCAATAAACTTGCCAGAAACGTTACAATAAAAATCAAATCAAGATACCAAAAATTTATAGCAACAAGGGGTGCAGCTAATTTTTTTGCTTCATTTGAAAAACCAAATGCCAAAATATCAGTAATCTGATGTGAAAAAATAGTGACAATAATACTTAAAATAAGTATAATTATGAAAATATATTTAAAAACATTCCACGCAAAAGAAGGTTTGAATTCGGATTTTGAGAATGAAGGTAAAAAACTTTGTGTAAAAGCTCCTTCGGCGAATATTCTTCTGAAAAGATTCGGAAATTTGAATGCGACAAAAAAAATATCCGAATACATATTTGCGCCAAGGATAGATGCACTTAACAAATCTCGTATGAATCCTAAAATGCGGGAATTAAAAATTCCCAAAAAATTTATTAAAATTGATTTTATCATAAATGCAATTGTATCAAAAAGGTATTAAATGGGGCTGTTTAATTTAGGAAAAAAAGAAGAAAAAAATAAATTTACATCAAAAGTTGTTATTTGTGAAAATGTCAACAATGAAATATTAAAAATCGCAAAAGAATATAATATACCAATATCATCTCTTGATTTTGATATTCTTTCTTACAAAACATATATAAAATTTCCTGGGGAAGATTTTACGGAAGCTGATGAAACAAAAAGAGAAGAATTCAAAAAAGAAGAATATCTTTTAAATCCCGATTGTGAAATTAAACAAGTCTATGAAATCGAAATAAAAAAATATACCCCTAAAACCAATTTTGATCTTTTGGGAGAAATGAAAGTAAACGAATTATATACTTTTGCCGAATTTATCGTTTCGAAACATTCTAAAATAAGGGTTAATGATATATATCATAAAGTAAAAAAAGAGCTTAATAAAAAAAAGATTAAGAATTCTTTGCTTATAGGATTTTTCGATTTGATGGATGTAGACATTAAAAAACTTCAAAGTATAATTTTGGTTGATGAAAAATTAAATAGTGATTTTAAAATAAGACTTTGCAGGGGAATTGATCCGATAAAAAGCGTAGAAGGTAAAGTGATATATCATTATAAAATGAATTCGAAAGAAATTAAAAAAACTCTTTTGTATCCAGTTAGGGAAAAAGAAATTCTAATAGAAATAATATTGCCAAAAGAAGGAAAAAACGGAAGGGATTGTCGAGGGAAAATATTATTGGAAAAAACGCCCAAAGATTTTGAAATTCCGGAGATTTTATTTGATCAAAAAACAATAGAAAAAAGAAAAGAAGAAGGAAAAATAGTTTTTGTTGCAAAAAAAGACGGATATATTATTAAAGAAGACGATAAATTTATTATAAAAGACGAAATGGAAATAAAACAGATAAATATAAAAACAGGGGATGTAAAAGATGCGCAAAACAGCGATATAAAATTAAAAGTTAAAGAAAGTGATGTTTTAAAAGAAGCAATAGCAGATAATATGACTGTTGAAACAACAGAACTTTATGTTAAAGGCAGTGTTGGGAAAAAAACGAAAATCAATGTCAAAAAACTTGAAATAAACGGACAAACACATCAAGAAAGTGTAATAAAAGCCAATAATGCCTTTATAAATGTTCATAAAGGAACTTTAAATGCTAAAAAAGTAAAAATAAACAGACTTGAAGGCGGGAATGTAAGGGCAGATGAAGTTGAAATCGATTTGGCTTTGGGGGGAATTGTATATGCTAAAAAAATCAAAATAAACAAAATGCTCTCTCACAATAAATTTTTTGCCAGTGAAAAAATAATTATATGCGAACAAAAAGGTGAAGAAAATCTTTTGGCTATATCTCCAAAAAGAGTGCTTAAAGATATTAATGTCGAAGAACTTGAAAAAAAAATACAAACCATTGAACAAAATATCAATATAAAAACAAAAGAGTATAATAAATTAAAAAAAATTTATAATGAAAATAGACATGCAATAAACGAATATAAACGGATTTATTTAGAAAACAAAAAGAAAAACCTTAAAACTTCTCATATAATAATTAAAAAAATCAAAGAATTTCAAGAACTTATTAAAAATATTGAAAGATTTCAAAATGAAATCAAACTTTTGAAAGAAGACAAGGAACATATTATCGAAACGCTTGATTATCTCCAAAGCGGTATATATAATGCCAAAATTTTATCAAATACTCCATGGTTTGCGTTTAACAGGATACTGTTTGAACTTATCGAACCGCCGGTTAAATATGTTTACGATACAAAAGGTAATGAAGGCAAAAGCGGATTTAAACTTAAATTCAGTGGTGATTTAATTAAAATAGTAAAAATAAAGGTAAAAGATGATATATGCAATTGAAGGGGAAATTTTCGACAAGAATGATGGAAAAATATTTTTAAAAATTGAATGTGGAATAATCTATGAAATTAATGTCTCTTTACTTACTTTTTCAAAACTGGAAATTAATGAAAAAATCGTTTTTTTAATAACGGAAATAATAAAAGAAAACGAATATTCTCTTTACGGTTTTTTGGAAAAAGAAGAAAAAAAACTTTTTGATTCTCTTTTGAAAATAAACGGGGTAGGGCCAAAAGCAGCCCTTGGAATACTCTCTACAATGACACCATCAGAATTTATTAACGCTATTCAAAACAATGATATAAACGCTCTTAAAAAAGTTCCGGGAATTGGACCTAAATCGGCAAAAAGAATTATTGTGGAAATGGGGGAATTTGAAGTTGAAAATTTAAATAACGAATTGACCCAGGCTATAATTGCGCTTGAAAATCTTGGATTTAAGAAAATGGATATAATAAAAGTATTACGGGGAGAAAAGGGAAGTGTGGAAGAGCTGATTAAAAAAGCGCTTAAAAGACTTGGAAGGTGAATTAGGGAAGAGAAATGAGAGATGAGAAAATTTCGAATAAAGGGGAATTATGAAATTTTTAATAATTTTTGGAGGAAGCAGTTTTGAGCATGAAATCTCCATTGTAAGTGCAATAACCCTAAAAGAGAAAATAAAAAAACATAAATTGGAATTTGTTTTTGTAGATAAAGAGAGGGATTTTTATTTGATTGATAAAGAAAATATGAAAAGTAAATATTTTGCAAGCGGGGATTATAAAAAATCTATTAAGCTCGAACTTTCAAAAGGCGGTTTTAAATACAAAAAAGGTCTTTTGAAAAAAGAAGAGTTTATTGACTTTGATACAGTAATAAATTTAATTCACGGAAGGGACGGTGAAGACGGGAAAATATCCGCAATGTTGGAATTTTTTGGAATAAAGGCTATAACGCCATCAGTTGAAGCAAGTGCAATAAGTTACAACAAAATTTTAACGAAAGCTTTTGCAAAATTAAGAGGAATTGATGTTATTGATTATGAAATTATAGATAAGCCTAAAACAAAATTTGATTTTCCTATTATTGTAAAACCTGCAAGACTTGGTAGCAGTATTGGAGTTAGTATTGTAAAAAACAAGGATGAATTTGAATATGCTTTTGATGTTGCTAAGGAGTTTGACGATTTAATATTGGTTGAACCTTTTATTGAAGGTATAGAAGAGTATAATTTGGCAGGATGTTTTGCTAATGAATGGATATTTTCCAAAATTGAAAAGGTAGAAAAAAAAGAGTTTTTGGATTTTGAAAAAAAATATATGGATTTTTCGCGAAAA
>JALVTJ010000041.1:2844-5955 GCA_027036005.1 Nautiliaceae bacterium | reverse complement strand
TGAGCGCTTATGTTTTAGGGTTTTATTTGATAACCGTTTTGCAGTGGTATAATTATAAAATTTCAAGAATAATTTTTCATTTTCACAATTACAGGTGGCATTTTTTATATCTTATTGTGCCTTTGATAGCTTATATATTCGCTCCTAAGTTTTTTTGGATTTATCTTTTTTTCGGTTTGATCCCGGCTATGTTTTTTTGGTTTAAAAAAATAAATAAACCTTTAAATATTACAAAAAGGGTTAAAAGATTTTTCTTAATTTTGGGATTTACCGAAACAATTAATCTGTTGTTTTTAAATAAATTACATTATAATCCGGGAGTCGCAATCGTAATTGTTTTAATCGTTACATTGATTGTTTCCAAATGCATAGAATATCTGCTTTTTAAAAAATATAAATCTCTTGCAAAGAAAAAACTTCAAAAAATAAACCCTATTATTATTGCAATTACCGCCAGTTATGGAAAAACTTCCATTAAAAATTTCTTATATCAACTTTTAGAGGAAAAATTCAAAGCTTATAAAACCCCAAGAAGCGTAAACACAATTAAGGGGATAGTGCTTGATATTAACACTTCATTGTCAGAAGATACTCAAATTTATATAGCTGAGGCGGGAGCCAGAGAAAAAGGAGATATTAGGAAAATCGTATCTTTTTTACAAAATGAATATTCTATCCTTGGTAAAGTGGGACTTCAGCATATCGAATATTTCAAAACATTGGAAAATATAAAAAAAACTAAACTGGAAATATTTGATTCTCCTAAATTAAAAAAAGGCTTTTCTTATGAAATTCCTTACAATAGTAAAAATATTATGTTAATTAAAAATAAAATAAAAAACATAAAAGCAGACCTTGAAGGAACAAAATGGATATTAGAAATCGAAGGTAAAGAGATAGAATTTCAAACAAAAATTTTGGGAGAATTTAATGCTATAAATATTTCTCTTGCAATTTATCAAGCGTATGAATTTATAAAAGATATTGAATATCTAAAAGAAAAAGTGTTAAAATTAGAGCCAATTCCTCACCGCTTGCAAAAAATAGAAGCGGGGGGCAAAATTATTATAGATGACAGTTTTAACGGAAATATTGAAGGAATGCTAAAAAGTTTCGATCTCGTAAAAGAATATTCTGGCAGAAAAGTAATAGTAACACCGGGACTTGTTGAAGCAAATGAAAAATTAAATGAAAAAATAGCAAAAAAAATAGATGAAATTTTTGATATTGCAATTGTTACAGGTAAAATCAACAAAAATATTTTATGCAAAAATATTTTAAACACTGAAAAAATATATTTGGCCGATAAATCAAAACTTCAAAAGATTTTAGCAGATGTTACCAAATCAGGTGATTTGATTTTATTTAGCAATGATACACCTGAATATCTGTAAGGAGTTAAAATGTTTATAATAAATTCATATAAGGCATTACTCGATTTTCTTATCAATTTTTTGATGCCTTTGAGCGAACATGTAGATAAAGCAATATTGACTTCTTTGTTTATGGTTGTTGTTTTAAGTTTAATCCCTAAAATTGATTATATAACCGATAAACTTTCAAAATTTTTTATGATAATTTCAGGTTTGTCTTTAATTATTCTTACACTTTTAGTATCTTATGAGGTAATTATGAGAAAACTTTTTTCTGCCGGAAATATTGCACTACAAGAGCTTGAATGGCATATGTATGATATTATATTTTTATTTGGAATTGCCTATACTCTAAGCAAAGACAAACATGTTAGAGTTGATATTTTTTATGATAGATTTCCTTTTAAACTAAAAAAAATAATCAATATCTTCTCACTGATAGTTTTTATTGTTCCTCTCTCAACTCTTATTATTGTAGAAGCAATACCTTTTATTCAGATGTCCATAGCTCAAAACGAATGCAGTGGAAATCCTGGTGGTCTCCCATATAGATGGATTATCAAAAGTTCAATTTTTTGGGCTTTTTTGATTGTTTTATTACAAAGTTCAGGTGAGATTAGAAAAAACTTTTATATGTTAATAAAAGGTAGTAAAAAATGACGGGGATAATTCTTTTTGTAATTGCTTTTATTTTATTGATGCTTGGAGTTCCAGTTGCTTTTGCTTTTGGCGGGAGTGCAATTATCGCAGCTTTTTTAAACCCTAATATTGGGCTTGATGTTTTTGGACTTTTGCCTTATAGAATTTATGGAATTATGCAAAATTTTACGCTTATAGCTGTTCCTTTGTTTATTTTTATGGGATTTATTTTGGAAAAAAGCAAAATTGCGGAAAATATGCTCGAATCCATAGGGGAGCTTTTTGGTTCAATAAGAGGGGGACTTGCCATTGCAATCGTGATAGTGGGGGCAATCCTTGCGGCATCCACTGGGATAGTTGGAGCAAGTGTTGTTATGATGACGATTATATCTCTTCCTGTAATGCTTAGACACAAATACTCTCCAAAACTTGCCAGCGGTGTAATTGCGGCAAGCGGGACGCTCGGACAATTAATTCCGCCAAGTATTGTTTTAATTATTCTGGGTGCTGTTATGCAAATAAGTGTTGGAGATTTATTCAAAGCGGCTGTAATTCCGGGACTTATTATTGTTGCTTTATATATTTTGTATATCTTAATTATGGCATTTTTAAAACCTGAAATCGCTCCTGCCATTAAAAGCAATGAGCCTTATTCTAAAATTTTAATCAAAGCTGCAAAAAGCCTTATTGCCCCTGCATTGCTTATTTTGCTTGTATTGGGCAGTATTTTTGCAGGTTTTGCAACTCCTACTGAATCTGCTGCTATCGGAGCGCTTGGCGCTATAATTTTGACTTTTTTTTACAGAAGTTTTAATTTTGAGCTTATAAGATATGCAACGGTTGAAACCGTTAAAATCACTTCTATGATTTTTATGATTTTAATAGGTGCAACGGCTTTTAGTTTGGTATTTAATGAAAGCGGGGCAGGGGATATGGTAACGGAATTTTTTACCACTTCCATCTCAAATCCATATGCTTTTATTGCCATTACAATGCTTGTTATTTTTATTTTGGGATTTTTTGTTGATTTTATCGAAATTACATTTATTGTTATTCCAATTCTAATTCCTATTATTCAAGCTTTTAATATAGACCCATT
>JALVTJ010000041.1:0-2744 GCA_027036005.1 Nautiliaceae bacterium | reverse complement strand
ATTAAATAACGAAGCATATGTTTATTTCAATAATACTGATGACAATTCAGCTTTTAAAGATGCTTTGAGGTTTAAAATCATAGTTAAGGAAATAAAATAATTTTTAAGAGAATATACATTATGTTAAGTAAATAATGAATTTACATTTTTGTTTTCAAAAGTATATAATTAGAAAATAAAAACAAAGGTTAAAAATGAAAAAAACTATTTTTTTATTATTTATATCTATTTTATTCGCAAATACTTCAAAACAACTTTTCAACAAAGGAATGGATGCTTTTTTTAATCAAAATTACAAAAAAGCCTTTATTTATTTCAAAAAATCATGCAAATTAAATAATGCTAATGCCTGTTTTAGAGTCGGATTTATGTATGCTAAAAATAAAGGTGTAAAACAAAATATCAAAAAAGCTATTTTTTATCTACATAAAGCATGTAATTTAGGAAATGCAAGAGGCTGTTTTAATATTGCTTTGTTGAATGAAGTTGGATTTGGTATAAAACAAAATTACAAAATATCCTTGAAATATTTTAAAAAAGCATGTAAACTTAAAATGCCCGAGGGATGTTTTAATGCCGCTTTGTTTTACAGATACGGCTTAAATAGCAAAAAAGATATTAAAAAAGCTATAAAATTTTACAAAAAGGCATGCGAATTAAATTCTGCGGCAGGATGTTTTGCTCTTGGAAATTTATATAATAACAAAAAACTTTCTTTAATGTTTTATAAAAAAGCCTGCAAACTCGGATTTGCAGCAGGATGCGGGAAATGAAAAAAAATTAAACTTTTTTACTTAAAATTTCTATCATTTCATCATGAATAATACCGTTACTTGCCACTATGCATCTATCTTCAAAAAAATTATATTCATACCCGAATTCATTACTAATCAAGCCGCCAGCTTCTTTAACAATTAACACTCCGGCACTCACATCCCAAGGTTTTAGATTAATTTCATAAAATCCTTCATATTTTCCTTCGGCTACATAACATAAATCAAGCGAAGCACTTCCAAGTCTTCTTATATCTTGACATCTAGGAAGTATATGCTTTAATTTATTTATTACCCATTTCAAATCGTCTTCATTCTCAGCGCTTGAATAAGGAAAACCTGTTGCAAGAAGGCTTCTTTGTAAACAGTTCTGATTTGATACTTTTATTTTTTCTCCGTTTTTATAAGCTTCCTCCCCTTTCTTTGCATAATAAAGCTCGTTAAGAATAGGATTATAAACAATTGCATATTTTGGTTCTTTTTTTTCATAAATTCCAACACTTATGGCACAATGAGGAATATGATGTGCAAAATTGGTAGTCCCGTCAATCGGATCGATAATAATTGAATTATTAAATTTCTCTTTTGCACTCTCTTCTGCTATTATGCTGAAATTTGCAAATTTTTTTCTAAATTCTTTTATTAAAAATTTTTCGACTTTTATATCGTAATCGGTTACTAAATCTTTTATTCCCTTTGAATGTATTTGAAGTTTTTTTTCAAACCCTTCTTTAAATATTTCCCCCGCTTTTTTTATTATTTCAGTAAATTCATTAAGAGTTTTCAATGTTTACCTTTTTTATTTGTATTTTACTCAAAATAGTATAAATTACAAAAATAAAAAGAAGTCCTGATAATGAGAAAATTTCAGCCCTCTCCTCCCCTAATCTTTCCCAAATCTGACCTATTACAATGGCTCCTAGTGATGAAGCAAGTGCCACACCGCCGTAAAATATTCCATAAACACTTGCTTTATTTTTAGCATTTATTGAAATAAAACTTCTCATTGAATTAAGGGAAGAAACTAGAAAAAGTCCTAAAAATATGAACCCCAAAACTACTAAATTAAAATAGATTAAGCACATTGAAATGATTCCAAATAGATATGAAAAAGTTATTATCTTTTTAACTCCAATTCTATCAATCAATACTCCAAAATAATAACTTGTAATTGTTTGAGTAAAATTAAGTAAAATCACCAAAAGTGGAATAAAAGCCATTTTAAAGCCTGCTTCTTTTGCTTTTATAATAAAATAGTCATTGCTGAACATAAAAAATAAAAAGGCAAAATAGATAAATAAAAACGGAAACAATGCTTTATCTGTATTTAGATTAAGTTTTGTATTTTCTTTTTTTGTATAGGGCACATCCTCTACAAAAAACATAACAATAATTACCGCAATAATTCCGGGAATTATGGTTGCTAAAAATATTCCTTTAAATATTGTAATATTTTTACCAATATAAAAAAGAACCAAAAATGCAATTATCGCCCCGCTCATCTCTCCTGCAATGTCAAGCATTTTATGAAAACCAAACCCCCTACCACTTGTCCCCCTCGAATAAAATGATATTAATCTGTCTTTTGTAGCGCTTCTAACGGCTTTTCCCATCCTCTCAAGCCCTCTTAAAGCCGCAACACTTTGCCAAGTAGAAGCAAATGCTAAAAGAGGTTTTGTAATTGCTGAAATAATATATCCCGTTACCACAAAAGGTTTGACAGTCTGATATTTATCGCTCATTATTCCGAAAATTATTCTAAAAAAATAAGATACAAACGTAGCAACGGCTATTATGATTCCAAGTTTATTTACTCCGTCTTTAAGGATGTAAACGACATATAACGGCAAAATAGTCGTAACCATTGAACTTGCCATATCTGTAAAAAAACTAACTAATCCTAAATAGATAATGTTTTTATTTATCAGAATCCTTTAAAATAAATTATAAATCCAAGCCATACAAAAATAG
>JALVTJ010000040.1 GCA_027036005.1 Nautiliaceae bacterium | reverse complement strand
GGAACTAGTTTTATTAATTTCATGATACTTTTTGGAATACTTGAAAATCTTGTTTCAAGAAGAGATTTTTTACATACGCACGGCGTCAAATAAGTTCTAAGTTTCAAGTAATTATGAGTTATGAATTTAACATTTAAAATTAAATATTCCTTATTGCTAACTACATACCCAAATACCCAGCGCTATGAGCCAACACTAACAAAATTAATCTCTGACACCGCAGTATTTTGCTTATATTTAAATTATTTATAAAACCTCTAATACCTCTACAACCTTTACAACCTCTAATACTTAATACCTTTACAACCTCCAATAACAAATATACCAATATACTAATACACCAATAACAAATAACTTAGAACTCTTAATTCAGAACTTAACACTATATATACTATGCATTGCGCACTTATTATAATGAATTTTTTATCTCCAAAAGTTTTTCAACGCTTTTTTTTAAATCAACATTTTCCACTGAAAAATCGGCTTCTTTTTTTTTATAAACCTTATCATAATATTCCAAAAGCATAATTTCGGCTACTTTTTTTAAATTTTCGTTATTATAATTTTCAATTAGCCTTTCATAAGTTGATTTTGAAATAAATTTTTTTAATTTTTCAAGATTGGCATAAAAATTTTTCTTATCTATATTTCCGTAATATTTAATAATCCTCTCAATTCTTTGTTCTAACGCAGCTGTGATTTCAACCTGAATACCTTCTTCCATTCTTTTTTTTAATACTCCCGGGATTAAAAGTTTTCCTATTTTGGAACTTTCTGCTTCTATAAAAATATATTCGTTTTTATCTATTTTTCTTATTTTTTCAAAAAGCATATTTTCAAACATCTTTTGACTTGGCTGAACACCTCTAATTCCAAATGTGCTCCCGTAATGGTTTGCAAGTTTTTCAAGATCTATTGAAGGTGTAAGTTTTTCAATTAATTCACTTTTACCACATCCGCTATTTCCTCTTAATACAATAAATTTTTTATGAGGCAAATTTTGGAAATAATCGCTTACATAACTCCTATATGCTTTATAACCTCCTTTTAATCTGAAAACATTCAAATTCAAATGAGAGAGTATCGTATATAGCGATTCCGAACGCTTACCCCCTCTTGAACAATAAATCAAAATTTTTTTGCCGTATAAATCTTTTGTTTTTTCAAGATGAGAGGCAATATTTCTTAAAATATAAACAAGCCCTTTTTTTGAAGCTTCTTTTTTTGAAATTTGTTTATAAATATATCCTATCTCGGCATGCTCTTCATTGTTTAACACATAAAAATTTTTAGCACCCGGGATATGAGATTGCTCAAATTCTCTCGGACTTCTTACATCAAAAATAACATCGAAATCAGTTTTTAAATATTCATTAACATCAATTAGCATTTATCACCTCAACCTCCAAAGATTTAAATCTTGCCGTTTCGGTTTTATGATCCGCTTCATCCCCGAAAAGAAAATTGATTTTATTTTTTGCAAAATGAAAAGTGCTAAATATGGTATAAGGTCTTATTGATTTGGTATATTTTACTTTTAAAACTTCACTTTCTCCGTATTTGCTTTTAAGTTTTACAAATTCTCCCAAATCTTTATGAATTTCGTTTATTAAAACAATATCATCACCGTATCTTTTATTAAGTCTTTCGCTTTTGTTTGTCTGTGCCGCATTGTTATACTGCGCAAGCGCTCTGCCGGTATTTAGATACCATCTTTTTTTGCCTTCTAACAAATCCTTAACTTCCCCTCTTAAATGGTATTTATGGTAATGAAAATGTCCCTTTCCATCGGGAGTTGAAAATTTTTTAATATGCAAAATAGGAGAATCTTTGCCGTTTTCAATCGGCCATTGAAGTGGATTTTTTTCAAGTAATTTGTAATTAGCCCCTTTAAATCTTGAAACTTCTTTTTTACATTCATCAAAAACTTCCTCGCTCGAATTAAAATTAAATTCACCTTCTATTTTGTTTTCAATTGCTTGAATAACTTCCCAATCATCCGGTAAGTCGCTTTTAATCAAAGGCCGGCTTAAATGAAGACGCCTTTCGGCATTGACATAAATTCCCGTTTTTTCATAAGCACTTCTTACCGCAAATACAATATCGGCTTTTTGAGTTATTTCGTTTTTCATAACCTCCATTACCATCAAAAATTCCAATTCTTCAAAAGCTTTGTGAATTTTGTTTTGATTAGGGTGAATATGAAGAATATCTTCTCCCATATTTAAAATGGCTTTAATTTTATCTTTTAAAATATTCTCAATAATTTCTGGCGTCATTAATCCTACGTTTTTTTCATCCGGTCTTACGTAATCAGGCAAAAAATAAGGCAAACAACCTACATCGCAGGCACCTTGGACATTATTTTGCCCCCTAAGAGGCAAAACGCCGCAACATGAACCAAAATGCCCTCCCATCATTGCCAAATTGCTTATTGCATTAACGGATTCACTTCCGTCCAGATGTTCGGTAACTCCAAGCCCCCATATGAAAATTGTTTTATTTCTTAAAAGCTTAGCGATTTTTTCGATCTGAATTTTTATATCTTCAAAACCTGCTAAATTCAAAAAGAAATTTTTATGACATTTATGTTTCAGGATATTTTCTTTATATTCTTCAAATTTTACGCATCTGTTTTTTATGAATTTTTTATCAACATAATCTTTTTCGATAAACTCCCTTGCCAAAGCGTTTAAAAACAACAGATTCGATTCAAAAGGCAATATTACTTTAATATCCGCAAATTTCATCAAAGGGATTTCCCGCACGTCTACGACTATAAGTTTAGCTCCTTTTCTTTTGGCTTTAATAATCCTGTTTGCAACCATCGGATGAGCTTCTGTTGTATTAGAACCTATTACAAAAATTGTTTCGGCGTTATAAATTTCATTAAAACTAACACTGCTCGCCCCTTCTCCTATACTCATTTTAAGCCCGGAGAGGCTTGGAGAATGGCAAACCCTCGCACAATTATCCACATGTGGAGTTTTTAAAATTTTTCTTGCAAATCTTTGAAAAAGCCATGCACTTTCTATATTCGTCCTAGCCCCGCCTATTGCAGCGATTGAGCGTGAGCCGTATTTTTTTAATATATCTTTTATTTTCCATGCGGCTAAATCAACCGCCAGAGTGAAAGGAGCTTCATAAAATTTATCGTCATACTCTATTAAATTAGCAATTCTTATTTGCAGTTCAAAAGGCATATTTTCAGCATTTTTTTTAATAAATTCATAACTTACGAGATGTTTATCAATTCTTTTATCTAAAAATTCATATCCATATTTTCCTTTTATACAAAGCTCGCCTCCGCTTGAAACACCGCTTTTTACAGGTTTGATTTTTTTAATAACCCCGTTTTCAATTTCGGCTTCAATCTCACACCCGACCCCGCAATATGTGCAAAGAGATTGTATATTATTCTCCATTCTCCGCTCTCCGTTATTCATTTATTCTAATATATCCGATTTTGCATATTTTTTCAATATTTTTCTTTTTAAACTTTCCGGTAATAATATAAAAAATTTGATTATATAATAAAACCTTAAAGGAAAAGGATTGAAAAATTTTCCTTTTTCGATAATTTTAACCATTCTTTTTGTAGCCTTGTTTAAATCCATCAAAAAAGGCATATAAAAAGTGTGGTTTTTTGTCATATCCGTTTTTATAAATCCGGGCAAAATCAAAACAACATCGATTCCAGCATAATAAAGACTTTCGGCATAAGAATTAAGCGCTCTTTTGCTTGCACTGTATCCAAGCGATGTCGGAGCCCCAAATAAAGATGCCAGAGATGAAATAAAAACAAGCCTTGAATCTTTAAAATCCATGAACTCCAAAAGCGCATGAATGGAAAGCAAATTGACATTGAATACTTTTTCAAAAGCTTCCAAAGGCGGAAAATCACTTGAATGCGGAGTGGAAATTCCGGCATTAAAAATAATAATGTTAAATTTTTCGCCGCTTAATTTCTTGCTTATTTCTCTAACTGCTTCCAAATTACTCAAATCGCATATAAAATACTTATCGCATACATTTTTTAATTTTTCCTCATCCCTTGCAATTCCCCAAACTTCATAACCTTTTGTTTTATAATATTCGGCCAGACTTTTGCCTATACCTCTGCTTGCTCCGGTAATTAATATTTTCAACTTATTCCTTTTTTGATAAGATTTTACCAAAAAGGAATAAAATGTTTATAATCTCCAAAATAATTACCGCCTTTTTATTACCTCCCGGAATATTTATAATATTTTTATTGCTATTTGCCTTAAAATCAAAACAAAGAAAAAGATTGATTTTTTTGGGCGTTTTTATTTGGATAATTTCAATAAAACCGATTAGTAATTTATTTTTATATCCTCTCGAAAACATAAAACCACTTAATAAAAAAGCCCCGTTTGTTGTGGTATTGGGTGGAGGCATTGTTAATAAAGATATTTTTAAATCATCCCCTCATCAGTTCAAAAGAGTAATTTATGGAGTAATTATTGCCAAAAAAAACAATATTCCTTTGATTTTCACAGGAGGAGGCGTGGGAAATGAAGCAAACGGAGTAAAACACGATATTGATTATTTGGAAAAATCTTTTAATTTCAAAATAAAAACTTATTTTGAGAACAAATCCAAAAACACCAAACAAAATGCGTATCTTACGGCAAAATTGTTTCAAAAACATCATTTCAAAAAGAAAATATATTTGGTTACAAGCGCTTTTCATATGAAACGAGCAATGATTGATTTCAAAAAAGCAGGCTTTAAAATAATTCCCAAACCGACCGATTTTTTAAGCAATTATCATTATGTCTGGTATGATTTTTTACCTTCAATGGATTATTTATACAAAACATACCTTGCATTACACGAATATTTGGGAATTATTAAAGCTAAATTTTTAGACTAAATTCCCAAAATATTCATTTATCTATTTTCAATAAATTTGATTATTTCTTTTTTGATTTCTTCTTTATTTATTACGGTTTCGTTAACATTTTCTTTTTCAAAAAGTTCCAAAATCATTTCAGGAGCTTTTTCGTTTAAGTGCGCTTCAATATATGCAATGGCGTCTTTATCACTAATGGCATTTTTTTCATCACTTTCCGCCACTTCCCTATTTACATCCTCGCCTGTTAAGGCATAATAGATACTCGGAGCGAATTTTGTCCATTCGGCAGTTGAATAGATTATCGTTTTTTTATCTCCTATTTCGCCTTTTTGTTTTAAATATTCAAAAGCCTTAATGGCCGTTGCGGTATGAGGATCTAAAAGATAATATTTTTCTTTCACATATCTCCTGATAATTTCTTCACACTCCCAATCCGTTGCAAAATCGGCAATAAAATCTTCTTTGATTTTTGCAAGCTCATCTTTACTAAGTTCGAAATACCCTTCCTTTTCAAGCGAATTCATCAGCTCAACAGTTCTTTTTTCTCCGAATTTGTCAAAAAGCATTCTTTCAACATTGCTGGATTTAAGTATATCCATTGCAGGAGAGATTGTTTTTATAAGCTTTTTGTCTCTCAAATCATATTTTCCGTATGTCATAAGCTCATACAAAATATTGTTTTTATTTGCGGCTATTACAATTTTTCCGATAGGAAGCCCCATCTTTTTGGCATAATACGCCCCGAGTGCGTTTCCGAAATTTCCACTTGGAATTACCACATCAATTTTATCTCCTAAATTAATTTCGTAAGAGCTTAGAAGTTTTATATATACCCAAAAATGATAAATAATCTGAAAAATAATCCTTCCAAAATTAACGGAATTTGCAGCAGAGAGCTTAATATTGTTTTTTTTCAGAATTTCCTTGAAATCCTCATCTTTAAGTAGATTTTTAAGAGCGCTTTGAGCATCGTCAAAATTACCCAGAATTCCTAAAACTTTTTCATTTTTGGCATCCGTTGTAACCATTTGAAGTCTTTGAACTTCGCTTGTTCCCCCGTGAGGATATATGCAAACGACTTTGATATTTTCCCTGTTTTCAAATGTTTTTAGCGTTGCAGGTCCGGTATCCCCGCTTGTCGCCGCCAAGATTAAATAATTTTCATCTCTTTTTTTCGCCAAAGCGGATAAAATTATCCCAAAAGGTTGAAGAGCCATATCTTTAAAAGCTCTTGTTGGACCGTGCCAAAGCTCTCCAACATAAAAATCTTCAAGATTCGTAAGAGGAACCACATCTTCAATATCAAAGTTTCTAAGATAAATATAAAGAGCTTTTTCAATCAAATCATTATCCAAATCTACTTTGAATTTTTTTAATATACTCCTTGCAATGTGTCTGTATGTTTTCGTTCCCAAATCGTCAAAAAATTTCAAAAGATATTTTTCATTAATTTTCGGAAATTTTTCCGGAACATA
>JALVTJ010000039.1:22438-29140 GCA_027036005.1 Nautiliaceae bacterium | reverse complement strand
TGTTAATATAGATTTCATTTAAAGATAAATCAGGGTATATTTTGAATTTTGTATTTTGTTTGAGTGTAATATATTCGACGGCAAACGTTATTAATTTCAATATGTCTGTTTTTTCAAGATTTTCCATAGAAATATTATTTTTATTTGTATTAATAAAAAATCTTATGCCTATCAAACCATCGGATTTATATCCTATGGAATAGCCTTTGAAAGAAAAATCTGAAAATTTTATTTCTTTAAAAAGAGTTTTCATTTCATTTCTTTGAAAAGCATTTTGAATAGTAAAATTAAAAATATCTTTTATATTTACATATGAAAGAAATATTTCAGCTTCCTGATTGCAATATTTTACATTTCCTTTATTATCAAAAAAAATTACCGGATTAATATCATATTCAATAAAAAATTCAAACATTTAAAACTTTCATTTTTTTTGTCAGAGTTACTCTGTTTAGTTTTAAATTTTCAGAAATTTTCAATTTGCTTTTATATTTTTTTTTCATTGCATTAAATAAGGTTTTTTCAAAATCTTTTAATTCTTCTTCATAGGTAGAATGATTTTTTACATAATAATTTTCAAGCTCTTTTAATATTTCTTGTTTGTCGTTTTTAAACAAAAGGCTTTTGTAAATTTGTCTTTTTAAAGAATTTAAATTTTCGCTTATATCGGGATTATTTATATTTATTTTTTTGTCTGTTTTTAACTCTTTTTTTGCTGTTTTTATAAAATATTTCATAAAATATTCTATATCTTCGGGATGAGATATAAGAGGCTTTAATTCTATATCAAGATCAAAATATTTCTCAAAAATGGTTTTATCAAGAGGTTTTGATCCTGTTGCTATTAATAACGAATAATTTTGTGTTAAATTATTTAATTTGTCGAAATTTTCTATAATAATCGGATTTATTGTAGGATTTTTGGGATTAACAATAGCATCGGGAGAGATGTATTTTGCCAAAAAACTTTTGCCTACTCCTTTTTCTCCCCATATATAAACATTTAGTTTTAATTCTTTTGCCATATTGGCAACTATTTTTATTTTTTGTAAATATTCACTTTTTGCTAAAAACATTTACACCTTTTTGTTAGTAATTATAACAAAAAAGGATTAAAAATTAAATCCTTTTTCTCCGTGTTGTGTTGCGTCAAGTCCTTCGATTTCGTTTTCTTCGCTAACTTTGGCACCACCGGTTATTAATGAAGCTATTTTTAAAACTATTGCAGTCATAATAACCGTAAATGTTATTGTTACAATTACCGATTCAATCTGAACCCAAATTTGTCCGAGTCTATCTCCATGTTTTAAAGGACCGTTCCATGCTAATGATTGCAATGCAAATATACCTGTTGCAATCGCACCCCATAATCCAGCTAAAAAATGAACTCCGAAAGCATCAAGAGAATCATCATATTTGAATATTTTTTTAAGCCATGTAACTCCCCAAAATCCTATTATACTTCCTCCAATCCCGATAATTAATGCACCAACTACTCCTACAAAACCAGCTGCCGGGGTAATTGCTACAAGACCTGCTACCGCACCGGAAGCTGCGCCAAGAAGTGTAGCTCTTCCAAATTTAATATAATCTAAAATCATCCAAGTAACAGCTGCTGTTGCCGCAGCAAAATTAGTCATTAAAAATGCACTTCCAGCTACATTATCAGCTGCAAATTCGCTTCCAGCATTAAATCCGAACCATCCAAACCAAAGTAATGCCGCTCCAAGTGCCGTTAATATAATACTGCTTGGCATCATTTGAGTTTTCGGATAACCTCTTCTTTTTCCTATCATAAGAGCCGCTACAAGTCCGGCTAAACCTCCGTTCATATGAACAACCGTTCCGCCCGCGAAATCAAGTGCTCCTTTATCCATCAAAAATCCCCCGCCCCATACCATATGAGCGATAGGAGCATAAACAAATGTAAGCCATAAAATTACAAATACAAGCCATGTGGAAAATTTTGTTCTTTCGATAATACTGCCGCTTGCTATTGCAACCGTAATTGCCGCAAACGTTCCTTGAAAAGCCACGAATACAAAACTAGGATATCCGCTGCTTTGAAGATTTGTATAATTTATTCCGTTTAGAAAAACATTTTTCAAATCTCCTATAATTCCTGCAATATTACCGCTAAATGCCAAAGAGTAACCCCATAATACCCAAACAACTGTTCCTACGACATAGGCACTAAATACCATCATATATGTATTCAATGCATTTTTTGCTCTTGTCATTCCAGAATAAAAAAGAGCCAATCCGGCAGGTGTCATAAGCATTACAAGGGCTGTTGCCATCATCATCCATGATGTATTACCGCTATTGAGTTTAGGTGTATCGGCAAATGCAAAACTTGCAAAAGCAAGTAAAGAAAGTATTCTAAACAGCATCTTTGCCCCTTTCGCCTGTTCTTATTCTAATTGCTTCTTCAACAGGCAGTATAAAAATTTTACCGTCTCCTATTTTTCCAGTTTTTGCGTGTTCTATGATGATTTCAACTGTTTTTTCCACAAATTCGTCATTTACGAAAATTTCAAGTTTAACTTTTGGCAAAAAATCTACCACATACTCAGCACCTCTATATAATTCGGTATGACCATGTTGTCTACCGTGTCCTTTTACTTCGCTGACAGTTATTCCGGTAATTTCCGATTCGACAAGAGCTTCTTTTACTTCATCTAGTTTGAAAGGTTTGATAATAGCTTCGATTTTTTTCATTTTTACTCCTTTTGATTTTATAATGAAATTATAAATCAGATTTAAAAAAAAATATTTTTATTTTTGTATAAATTTTAATCAATTTATGATTAAAAAATATTCAGATTATTAAAGATCAAAATTGTCTTTTTTTGACTTTTTCTGTTTTGTATGATAAAATCAAAGAAAAAAGGAGTGTATATGCTTGCGCCTAAAAGAAATGATGTTGATATGACAAGTGAAGAATTTAAAAAAGAAGAGAAAAAAACAAAAAAATTTGTTGAGAAAGTGGTTAAACAATTCAACTGGTGTATAAATCCCGATAAAGAGGTTTATGATGCAATAGTTTTAGGACTTACCAGAAACAAATTAATGTTTGGTAAAAGATATTGCCCGTGTTTTATTCCAATGGGAGATAAAGATGACAGGATTTGCCCTTGTAAACCGGCTATTGAAAAAGAAGTGAAAGAGGGATGCTGTCATTGCGGAATTTTTTGTAATCCAAATAAATGCGAAGAGAAAAAATGAGTAAAAATTATAATGAATTGTTAAATAAAACCCAAATATTGGGAGATGAGCTGATTGAACTTTTGAAGTTAAGAGAAAAAGGAAAAATCGATTTTGAATTGATAGATATAAGAGAACCTTTTGAATATGAAAATTTAAGAATTAAAGGAGTTGATAAATTATTGCCTATTACAAGATTTCAAACGGATATAGACAAATGGGATGAACTTATTAATAATAAAAAATTTGTTATTTATTGTAGAACCGGCAATAGAACTTCATATTTGCAAAGATTTATAAAAGAAAAATATAATATTGATATCCCTCATTTGACATACGGTATTGTAGATTATTCCGGAGAAGTAGAGAGCGGGTAAACGTTTTTGAAACTAATCCCAATCTATAAAATAAATATGATATTGTTTTGTATGGAAAAGACAAGGAAAAGATAAGGAAAAGATAAGGAAAAGATAAGGAAAAGATAAGGAAAAGGCGAGAAATATAAGGTTTTTAAGGGGTTTTAGTCCAATTAAATTGGAAAACTTTGTTAGTGATATAATGTAAAAAATAATTCAAAGGAATTACAATGGTTGCCAGAAAACAGACATCAATTAAGGTAGACCCAGTTGCATGGGAAGAGGCTAAAAAGATTTTTAAAGAGTATGGAATTACGGCAAGCGATGCTATAAATATTTTTTTAAATAAAGTTCGATTAACCGGAAGGCTTCCTTTTGATATGAAGTTGCCAAGCGAGAGGCTAAAACAAGCTATTAAAGAAGGAAATAAAGGAGAAGTCGAAGAGTTTAACAATATTAATGAGTTAATAAAAGATTTATAAAGGTTAGAGATGTTTTTAAAAAAGGCTTATGAGATTGTTAGAAAAAGAGATGAGAGAATTAATAGTTATTTTAAAAAATGTCCGGATGATTTAAGGGCTTTATTTGAAGAGATTTTGAAAACTTTGAATTTAGAAATTAATGAAGATAATTTATTGGCTCTTAAAAAAAGATTTTTTCATTTAAGAGAAGATGCGATTATGAATCTACTTAGACGTGGAAATTTTTCCGAAGAAGAGATAAAAGAAATTCAACTTGATTTGTATGAACTTACTAAAAATTTCTGGTTAAACGAGCATAAAAAATTAATACAAGAGCTTTGTTCGTATGTGGGAGGATTTTATTGTGCATTATTAAGAGGTGTTCATAAAATAGGAATTGCATTTTCAAAATGGCAGCCAAAATGGAGCAAACATATAATCCATACAATTAATGAAGATTTATCAAACGAATTTGGAGGAGATGAAGCTAAAATTATAGCTTATTTGATAGAAAAAGATTTGATTGATTTTTATGACGGAGAGATTAGCCAAAGATGTTATTCGGCTTTGATAAAGAGTGAGAGCGGGTATGTGAATAGATGTTATTATGATGTGTTCAAGGATGAAGTCGAAGAAGCTGTAAGAGCGATAGACGATCTTATAATAGATCTTGAAAAATTTGATGATGAATATAAGGTTGAATGGATTTTGTATTTTAATGCAATAAAAACTGCTCTTTTGGAAAAAAACACGAAAGAGGTAGTTAAAAAATGGGCTGATGTGGATAGAATTTGGATGGATATAAAATCTCCTATTCAAATCGGACATCCTCTTGAATATTATGAAGACAAATACAGAAAAGCCGTTGCGCTTGAACTTGATGTAAGAATTAAAAATCCGCTGCTTAAAAGCAAAGTAAAAGAAAATATCATTTCTATGTATAAAAAATACTGCAAAAATGAAAATCTTTTAAATTTTGCTCTTGGAAATATAGAAAAAACTCAAACTTATATTTCATCTCCCGCTCTTTTTTATGGGGCTGAATTTAACGGACTTTTTTCGGCGCAAGTTGTTCCTAACGATGAAAAAGTAAGTTTGGAAAAAGGAAAAAAAATATTCGCTTTTGTAGATAAAGTATATGAAGACATAAAAACAAGACCGAAAATGGCTATTGATTATGAGATATTAGGTGAAGAATTTATGGAAAATTTTTATGAAAATCTTAAAAATAAGGATAAGTTTGTAAAAATTTATGATATTACGACAATAGGGCATGAATTTGGGCATATTTTGTGGGTGGATATCGATAGCGAAAGCAAAATGAATATTTCCGGGATGTTTAAAAACATCGAAGAATTTAAAGCAACAACAGGCGGGTTGACGGCATTTTTTGAAAATGAAGATAAAACTTTAATAGATGCGGTATTGGAAGATATTATTAAAAGAGCGGTAGGACTTATATCTTGGATGGAAATTGATGAGGTTTTGCCTTATTATATCGAAGGGCTTATTCATTTAACCGGACTTTTTGAAAATGGAATAATAAGTTTTAACGCTAAAAGTTTGGAATATGATTATTCAAACTATGAAAAACTGAAAAATTGGTATAAAAATACGTATCTTGATTTGGCGAAAATATATGAAAAAAAACAAGATGCCAAAATTTTTCTTGATCGCTTTGTTTATAAAAATAAACATTATTTTCCTTTGAATAAAAAAGCGGATGAATTTGTTAGATATTATTATCAAAAATACAGGGAAATAGGAGATAAAATTTATAAAGGTTAAAAAAGGATTAATCGTAATGTCCTTTTTTAGCCAAATATCCTAAATAAATAAGAACAAATCCGTCCATCAAAAAGCTGACCCCTACAATAATTCCCACTGCCCAAATTGCACCATAAGGCCAATAAATAACCAATAAAACACCTAAAAGAAAACTCAAAACACCATTTACAATGGAAAGCCACCATCCTTTTAAAGGTTTAAGGTCAAGTCCCATTTGAAAAGATGCAAAAGCATCTATGAAAAAGTATGCCGCAAAAAGAATAGCAACGGCGGCTATACCGCTAATAGGCCAAATTAAAAGCAAAATACCGGTAATTAAAAGCATAAATACTTTAAACCACGCTCCCGCACTTTTTTGATGGGCTTTAAATGTAGTGTAAGTCTGAACCAATCCTACCGCAATAAATAAAGCGCCTAAAAAAATTACAAAAGCCAAACTTCCGGCTATTGGATGAATAATAGCCAATAATCCAGCTATTGCCAAAATAATACCTGAAATAATTGATAGAGTGCTAAATTCTTTTAGCTTTTCCTTGTCAATATTGTTTGTAATAAACATTTTCTCCTCCTTAAAAATTTTACAATGATAATTATAACTCTTTTTAATTGTATTTGTCAAGTAATTTGAGTATAAATATATAAAAGTTAAATGAATGAGTGGAGGGGATGGGTTGATGGGGAAGTAGGAAATGGGTGAAAGTAGAAAATTTTTGAGTATTGAACTGAAAAAGTATAAATAAGAAGAGTTGGGTTATTGTTTTAATCTATTGGAAGCCCCTTTGTAGGAAGTTCTATTATAAACCAAGGAAGTCCATTTTTATTTAGTTCGAACATAAAAGGCTTTGCAGGAAATTCTTCCATATTTTTAACCCCTTCGCTAAACCATGTTT
>JALVTJ010000039.1:0-22338 GCA_027036005.1 Nautiliaceae bacterium | reverse complement strand
TCTATTGGAAGCCCCTTTGTAGGAAGTTCTATTATAAACCAAGGAAGTCCATTTTTATTTAGTTCGAACATAAAAGGCTTTGCAGGAAATTCTTCCATATTTTTAACCCCTTCGCTAAACCATGTTTTAGTTGCTATCATTTTAGCTCCTATCATAGCCGGAACGCCTGTCGTGTAGCTTACGCATTGAGCTCCTACTTCTCTGAATGCGCATTGATGATCGCATATATTGTAAATGTAATATCTTTTGAGTTTTCCGTTTTTATATCCTGTTGCCACAATACCGATATGGGTTTGGCCTTTGGTTCTTGGTCCGAGACTTGCAGGGTCGGGCAAAACTTTTTTCAAAAATTCCATAGGTGAAATTTCGCATTCTTCGCATATTTTAATAGGTTTGATATTCGTCATTCCCAGATTTTGCAACGCTTTCAAATGCCAGAGATAATTATCCGAAAAAGTCATAAAAAATCTGGCTCTTTTGATAGTAGGGAAATTTTTGGTTAAGCTTTCAAGCTCTTCGTGATACAAAAGATAACTCGGATACTCTCCCACCCCTGGATAATTCCATTTGAATTTTACACTCATAGGCTCAATTTCTTTCCATTCTCCATCTTCATAATATTTGCCTTTTTGGGTAATTTCACGGATATTAATCTCGGGATTAAAATTTGTAGCGAATTTATATCCGTGATCCCCCGCATTACAATCGAGTATATCAAGATATTCGATTTTATCCAATAATTTCTGAGCTGCAAAAGCCGTAAATACATTTGTAACACCCGGATCAAAGCCGCTTCCAAGCAAGGCCATAAGTCTCGCTTTTTTAAAATCTTCATTTTTCGCCCATTGTTCTTTATATTCGAATTTAGCCAACTTAGGATGTTCGTAATTTGCAGTATCTACATAATGCGCTCCTGCTTTAAGGCATGCATCCATAATCGCCAAATCCTGATAAGGAAGAGCTACGTTCAAAACGATTTCGCTTTTTGTATTTTCGATTAATTTTGCCGTTGCATCCACATCCATTGCATCTATTTCGGCGGTTTTAACTTCAACTCCTAATTTTTCTTTTATATCATCGGCTATTTTTTCGCATTTGGATTTTGTTCTGCTGGCAAGCGTGATATTTTCAAAGATGTGATTGTTCATTGCCGCTTTAAATGTAGCAACCCTGCCAACACCTCCAGCTCCGATAATTAATAAATTTGCCATTTTCAATCCTTAATTTCAATTATTTTTATAGGAAGCCCCTCTTTTTCCATCTCTTCAAAAAAAGGTTTTGCATCAAACTCCTCTACGTTTTTTACCCCCTCGTTCCACCAGATTTTTTTTGCCATAAGCTTACATCCTATAATTGCAGGCACTCCTGTTGTATAGCTTACACAATGAGCGCCTGTCTCTTTTATGGCTTTTTCGTGGTTGCAAATATTGTAAATATAATATTTTTTCTTTTTACCGTTTTTAATTCCGCTGGCTATAACGCCTATGTTTGTTTTGCCTTTATAGTTTTTAACAAGTTCTTGCGGATCAGGAAGTATTTTTGCCAAAAACTGCAATGGAGAAATTTTACAGTTTTCGCATATTTTAATGGGTTTGATATTAAACATTCCTATATTCTTCAAGGCATTAAAGTGATAGAGGTATTTATCGCTAAAACACATATAAAATTTGGCCGATTTCAGATGCGGAAAATGTTTAACAATGCTTTCAAGCTCTTCGTGCCATATTAAAATACTTATAGCCTCTCCGCACTCAGGATAATTATGTTTTGTTTCGATTTCAAACGGTTCGGTTTGTTTCCATTCCCCGTTTTCCCAGTATTTTCCGGGAAGATTAAGCTCTCTTAGATTAATCTCGGGATCAAAATTTGTAGCAAACGCCCTGCCGTGCTCTCCGAAATTGCAATCGTAAATTTCAATTTCTTCCAGTTCATCAAGTAGATAATCGGCTGCGTATTTTACCATTACGGATGTTACACCCGGATCGAATCCGCATCCAAGAAGCGCCATGGTGTTCGCTTTTTTAAAATCTTCATCAAGAGCCCATTGTAAATCATAATAAGTATCCGGGTTATCTTCCGTTTCAGCAAGAGCAGTATCAAGGTAAGCCGCACCGGTTTTTATACAGGCTTTCATAATAGGTAAATTTTGATAAGGCAGTGCAACATTACAGACTATATCGATATTTTCTTTTTCGATTAAGTTTATTACATTTTCTTTTTTATTTGCATCAAGTTTGTAAGTTTTAATATTAACGTTTAATTTTTCTTTAATATCCTTGGCGATTTGGTCGCATTTGCTTTTTGTGCGGCTGGCTAATATTATGTTTTCAAAAGTATCTTTGTTCATTGCGGCTTTATATGCCGCAACCCTTCCGACTCCTCCGGCTCCTATTATCAGTAAATTTGCCATTGTCCTCCTTTTTTCAAATTATATCATTTTTATTTTTTTAATGAATGAATGAATATTGATTTTTGTTATAATCACAAAAAAGGTTTTTTATGAGAATATCTCTAATTCAGCAAGAATACAAAGGCAATAAAAAAGATACTCTCAATCATACTATCTCAATGATAGAAAAATCAAAAGGCGAGCTTGTAATTTTGCAAGAGCTGCACGAATATGAATATTTTTGCAAAAGCGAGGATACAAAATATTTCGATTATGCCGAAAGTTTTGAAGAAGACGTTAAATTTTGGGCTAATGTAAGCAAGAAAAAGAATATAGTTTTAATAACATCTTTATTTGAAAAAGTTATGGACGGGATTTATTATAATACGGCCGTTGTTTTTGATAAAGGCAAAATCGCCGGCAAATACAGAAAAACTCATATTCCGGACGATCCGGGATTTTATGAAAAATTTTATTTTACTCCGGGAGACGAGATTGAACCTATTTATACAAGTATTGGAAAACTCGGAGTTTTGGTTTGCTGGGATCAATGGTATCCTGAGGCTGCAAGAGTAATGGCGCTTAAAGGGGCTGAAATTTTGATTTATCCGACGGCTATCGGCTGGCTTATGTGTCCTGAGGACAGAGTTGACGAGCTGTGCGAAAAAGAAAATACAAAAAAAGAAAAAGAAAAAATGCTAAACGCTTGGATTAGTGTTCAAAGAGGACATGCGGTTGCAAACGGAGTTTATGTAATAGCGGTAAATAGAGTAGGAAAAGAAAAAGATGAAAGCGGAGTTTTAGGAGGAATCGAATTTTGGGGAAACAGTTTTATTTTCGGACCTCAGGGAGAGGAGATTGTAAGAGGCGGAATGAAAGAAGATATAATTGAAGCCGAAATTAATTTAAAAAAAGCAAAAGGAATTAGAAAAATATGGCCGTTTTTCAGAGACAGAAGGATTAAGCTTTATGAATGTATTAAAAATCGTTATTGTTAGTCTGTTTGTATTTAAGCTTTTTGCTTTTGATTTGTATATACCTGAAAAATATCATTTAAAAATCAATATAAAAAACATTACAATCAAAAAATATAAAAATATCGACAAAATAAATTTTAACAATTCGTTAGCGTTAATATCTTATAATTACATTCCTTTGATTTTTAAGAAAAATTTAACGATAATTACTCCCTTAGGAGAGCTTAAAGAATATATTTTAACACATAAAAAATCTTTAAATGAAATTAAAACCATTGTGAACCCCGATTTTGCGAGTAAAATTTTGCTAAATAAAATCAACGCTCATTATAAAATTGTCAATGGGGATTTGAACTCCTTTTTGAAAAACAAAATAAGAGCCGATGCTTTCGTTGCAAATAAAAATATTGACAAAGGTAATATTTATGATTTTCCATTGAAATTATACGGTATCGATTTTAATAAATATTTTTTGGTATCAAATAAAAAATTTATTAAAAAACATTACGAATTTATAAAAAAATTAAACAAAATATTTGAAAAAAATTTCGATTTCAGAGAAGATTTGATTTATAAAACTCTTTTGATCAGTTCTTATTATTTAAACAAACCTTTGAATTTCAATAAAATTTTGTTTGAAAATTACAAATTGGTTTATGAAAAAAAAGAAGAATCGTTAATTGTTGACGTAACTTCAAAATGGCCTCCTTTTCATATGTTGGAAAACGGCCATTTATACGGAATTGGTATCGATTTTTGGAAATTGATTGCAAAAAAGGCCAAATTGAAATACAAATTTCATTTGGTAAATTCTTGGTCTGATGTTTTGAAAAATATAAAAACAAAAAAAGCCGATTTGACAATAGATACGTCTGATACATCGGATAGAGAAAAATATGCTCTTTTTAGTAAACCTTATGTCTCTTTTCCTCTGGCTATAATTTGCAGAAACGGAGAAAATTTTAATTCTATAAACGATATTAAATCAATAGCGCTCGGGAAAAATTACACTGCTGAAAAATTAATGAAAAAACATTATCCAAATTTAAATTATATTGAAACAAATACAACTTTTGATGCTTTAAAGCTAGTTAAAGAAAAAAAAGCTCAATGTGCCGTTGATATATTGCCTGTTATTTTATGGACAATAAATAAAAATCATTTTATGAATTTACAATTAGCGTTTAAAACGCCGTTTGATTTCAATGTTCAAATTATGGTTAAAAAAAATTCTCCCGGATTGGTTGCCAAGATAAATAGAGCCATTGATGAAATAACGCCTCAGGAAAAAAATCAAATTTTAAAAAGATATTTAAATACTGTTATAGTCGAAAAAAGAAATATTAATGATTATACTTTATTGGAAATTTTAATGGGTATAATTATAATTGTTCTTATTATTGTTTTTATTAGTAGATATAAATTTAAAAAAATAAAAAAAGAGGCTTTTTATGATGAATTAACGGGAATTTTAAACAGAAGAGGGCTTTTGGATAAAATAAAAAATATAAAAAACGGGAGTGTTTTGTTTTTTGATATAGATCATTTTAAAAAAATAAACGATATATATGGACATGAAATCGGAGATTATGTTTTAAAAAAAATGGGTGAAATTTTAAAGAATACTTTTAGAAACAGCGATATTGTGGGAAGATGGGGAGGAGAAGAATTTATTGTTATTTTATCGGATACGGATTATGAGAATGCTTTGAAATTGGCAGAGAGATTAAGAAAAATTATAGAAACTTATTATTTTAAAGGAATAAAAATTACAATATCCGTTGGAGTTAGCGAATATAAAGGACATTTGGCCGAATCGCTAAAAAAAGCGGATGAAGCGTTATATGAAGCTAAAAATTCCGGAAGAAATAATATTAAAGGGAAAAAATGAAAATATCACCAAGTATTTTAAGTGCAAATTTTTCTAATTTGGCTGATGATGTAAAAAGAGTTAGCATTGCAGGGGCGGATTATATTCATTGTGATATAATGGACGGACATTTTGTTCCTAATATGACGATGGGTCCTATGATAATCGAATCAGTGAAAAAATCAACCGATGTGCCTCTTGATATACATTTTATGGTTGAGAATATTCCGTTTTTTATCGATATGTATAAACATTTAAAACCTGAGTTTATAAGTTTTCATATAGAAGAAGAAAAACATATAAACAGAGTTATTCAAAAAATCAGAAACGAAAATATCCGTCCCTCCGTTGTGCTAAATCCAGCCACTCCTGTTTGTTTATTGGAATATATTGTGGCCGATGTGGATATGGTTCTTTTAATGAGCGTAAATCCGGGATTCGGGGGGCAGAAATTTATACCGAGCGTGCTTGATAAGGTAAAAGAGCTTAGAAATTTGGCAGAGAAGAAAAATCCGAATCTTTTGATAGAAATTGACGGAGGGGTAAATGATAAAAACGCTCCCTTGCTTAAAAAAGCCGGGGCGGATATTTTGGTTGCGGGTAGCTTTATTTTTAAACATAAAGACTATAAAGAAGCCATAAAGGCGCTTAGGTGCGAGTAAAAATATGCGGGATAACAAATTTGGATGATGCCAAAATCGCTTGTGATTTTGGAGCGGATGCGCTCGGGTTTGTAACATATTCCAAATCTCCGAGGTTCATAAATCCGGAAGATATAAAAAAAATTATAAAAAAACTTCCTCCGTTTGTAGTTAAAACGGTGCTTTTTGTAAACGAAACTTCCGAATATGTAAATGAGATAATGGAATTGACAAAAGCCGATTTGGCACAGATTCATTTTGAAGCTGATGAGAAATTTTATGAAAGATTGAATTGTAAATACATTAAAGTAATAAGAGCAAAAGAAAAAAATGATATTGATAAATTTAATAACGAATACAGAATTGTTGATGCTTTTGTTCCGGAATTTGGAGGAAGCGGTAAAAGAGTGGCTTTGGAATGGTTTGAAAAAAGGGATAATTCAAAAATAATCTTAGCGGGCGGACTTACGCCTGAAAATGTAGAGGAAGTTAAAAGTTACGGCTTTTACGGAGTTGATGTGAGCAGCGGGATTGAAAATGCTCCCGGTAAAAAAGATAAATATAAATTAAGAAAATTTATAGAACTTGCAAAAAAAATATAAAATTGAGAATGACAAATGGAGAATTAAAATTAGATGAAAGTGTTTGTTTTAGAAAAAATAGCTAAGATTATAAAAACAAAAAAATCGATAAAAAAAGCCCTCAGGATTGATGAAAATCTGATTTTAATGCAATTTGACGAAGATAAATTTTATTTTGATTTAACAAAAGGTAGCGGAGATATTTATATCAATATCGATTATCCGTTAATTAAAAAATTTAAAGCCCCTTTTGATATTGTTCTTGAAAAAAAATTTACAAAAGCCTTCGTTGTCGATGTAAAGGCGAAAGAGAGAATTCTTACTATTACTGCAAAAAATCAAAATAATTTCAAAAGCGAAACCATTAAAATAAGGTTTGAATTTACAGGAAGATATACAAATGCAATCATTTTAAATGAAAATAACGAAGTTATCGAAGCTTTGAGGCATATAAACGAAAATCTTTCAAGCAGAGTTGTTAAACCGGGCATTAAACTTGAAGAGCTTCCTACGATTGAAATAAAAGAGAAAGTTTTCGAAATTGATGATTTGGAAAGGTTTACTCGGGAAGCTTTTGATAAAAAATATCAAAACAGATTAAATCAAAAAAGAGAGAGTATTTTAAACAGAGTCGAAAAAAAAATAAAAGAAATTCAAAAAAAACTCTCTTCTCTTGAAAATAAAAACAAACTTTTGGAAAATGCCGAAAAATACAAAAATTTTGCCGATGTGGCAATGGCGAATTTATATGAAATAAAACCTTTTATGAAAGAGTTTAAAACATTTGATTTTGAAGGAAAAGAGATAATAATTCCCGTTCCTAAGCTTAAAAATATCAGAGAAATTGGGAATTATTATTATAAACTTGCAAAAAAAATGAAACAAAAAGCAAAAAATATTGAAATTGAAAAAAATTATCTCCAAAAACAGCTTGAATTTTTGAAAAATTACAAAAAACTTGTAGAAAATTCAAAAAGCATAGCCGAACTTAATATTTACAAACCTGAAAAAAGAGAAAAAAAAGAAGATGAAAATATTGCAAAATTTATGTTTGAGGATTATTTGATACTGGTGGGTAAAAACGAAAAAGGAAATATAAAACTTCTAAAACACTCAAATGCAAACGATTACTGGCTTCATATCAAAAATTATCCGGGAGCACATGTTATTATAAAAAACAATAAACTTCAAATTCCTGGTGAAGTATTAAAAAAAGCTGCAAAACTTGCCGTAGCGTTTAGCGGAAAAAATGAAGGGGAAGTTGATTGGACAAAAAGAAAATTCGTAAAAATCAAAGAAGGTGCGAATGTGGAATACGGTAAATATTCCACAATTAAAGTTAAAATATAAATAAGTGCATACAAATTTTACAATCTTTAATACTTCTTGATATTTAACCAATGTAAAAACTAAGAAACTAAAATTTTTATTACTTGCTCCGATATATTTAATATGCTACAATATAAAAAGGATTTGTTATGGGACTTATAGGGCAAGTTACTTTTATTAATCAAAATATGCATGTCGCCTCAACCGTTGCGGCTGATGCCGTAGCCAGAGAAGTTGGCAGCGAAGAGGTTAAAAAATTAATGGCGAAAGAAAAAGAAGTTAAAGTGGAAAATGTAAAAAAAATCGAAGAACTTGAAAAAATTTTGCCGGAAGATAATTCGAAAGAAGATATCGAAAGAGAAATAAAACATTTGGATTTAAAGGCTTGAAATGCAGCAAAGATTGATAACGTCTGTTGTTTTGGTTGTTTTTTTATTGATTATAGGATTTATTGACAATATATATTTGACAAATTTAGTAATTGCAGTAATTTTGGTTTTTTCAATGTTTGAAGCTAAAAATTTATTAAATATTAATAATGAAAAAATTTTTTATTTTTTAGCGGTGTTGGGTTTTTTGGCTGTTTTTATCAATCCGTTGTTAATTGCGGTTATAGGAATTTTGTCAATCGGAGGATATATTGCGTTTTATCAAAAAGATATTAATTTGATTTCTTTGTCTTTTTATCCGTTTTTACCTTTGATGATACTTATCGATTTATATCTAAAAGCCGGAATGAAGGGGCTTTTTTGGCTGATAGTAACAGTAGCCGTTAGTGATTCAGCGGCTTATATAATCGGAAAAAATTTCGGTAAAAAGTTTATACCGAAAAATTTTTCCATAACTTCTCCGAACAAAACTTTTGAGGGTGTAATTGGCGGAGTTATTGCAGGAAGCATAATAGGTGCTTTTGCAGCTCTTATGTTTTATGATTTCTTTACGGCTTTATTGGTATCCTTTTGTGTAAGTGTTTCAAGTGTATTTGGGGATTTGTTCGAGAGTTTTTTAAAAAGAAGAGCGGGAGTTAAAGACAGCGGAGACATCTTACCCGGACACGGAGGGGTTTTGGATAGGATTGACGGATATTTATTCGCAGTTCCTCTTATGTGGGCTTTGATTATTGCATTGGGTAATATATGATTGTTTTGGGCTCAACAGGAAGCATTGGCACAAATACGCTTGAAATTGCAAAAAAATATAATTTGGATGTCGAGGTTTTGGTAGCCGGAGAAAATTTCGAGCTTTTAAATAAACAAATTAAAGAATTTCATCCTGAGCATGTAGTTGTTAAAAATAAAAAAACAGCCGAAAAAATAGATTTTGAAAATATTTTATATGGTGAAGAAGCAATATTGGAAATTTTGGAAAAATCAAGATCCAATCTTGTGGTAAATGCACTTGTAGGAGAAGCTGGACTTAAACCTACGCTAAAAGCTCAAAAACTTGGTAAAAAAATTGCTCTTGCAAATAAAGAATCGCTTGTAATTGCAGGAAAATTTATAGACACATTAAACATTACCCCGATAGACAGTGAACATTTCGGGCTTTGGTATCTTTTAAATGGAAAATGGAAAACGGAAAATGGAAAATGTATAAATAAACATTCCCAACTCAAAACTCAAAACTTAAAACTCAACGATTCAAACTCATCTACCCATTCATCCGTTCACCAGTTTACTAAACTTTATATTACTGCCAGCGGTGGGGCACTTAGAGATTGGCCGATAGAAAAAATCAAAAACGCAACGCTTAAAGATGTCTTAAATCATCCGAATTGGTCTATGGGAGTTAAAATTACTATCGATTCGGCAACTATGGTAAATAAACTTTTTGAACTTCTTGAAGCCAAATGGCTTTTTAAGACCGACAAAATAGATGCTTTTGTCGAAACAAAATCGGTAATTCACGCACTTGTGGAATGGATGGATGGCAGCACAACTGCGCATATAAGTAAAACGGATATGAAATTACCCATTGCTTATGCCGTTTTGGGTGAAGTTAAACGAAATATCTTGAAGCCTGTAAATTTATTGGAAGTGGGTAATATCGAATTTCGAAAAATAGAAAAAGAGCGTTATCCAATATGGGAGATAAAAGATTTGCTTTTAGAAAAAAGCGATCTTGGAATTGTCATAAATACGGCAAACGAATATTCTATTAATAAATTTTTAAAAAACGAAATATCTTTTTCGGATATAAGCAGGATTATTTTAAAAACGATTAAAAAATTCGAAAATATTAAAATTAATAAAACGAATGATATTTTCGAAATAAAAAAAGAGGTATTGAATTATCTTAAAGGTAGAAATTGAAAGTAATTCTTTTTGATCTTGACGGAACGTTAATCGATTCTACCCAAGCTATAATTGAGAGTTTCAATGTTGCGTTTGGATATTTCAATAAAAAAACACCGGAGGAAAAAAACATTAAAAAACTAATAGGTTTGCCGCTTGATATTATGTTTGAAAATTTGGGAGTTTCAAGGAATGAAGTTTGGGATTGGGTGAAAATTTATAAACAACATTATAGAAAAATTTCAATTCAAAAAACAAAACTCTTGCCTTTTGCAAAAGAAGCTGTAATTAATGCTTATGCTTTTGCAAGGCTTGGTATTGTAACTACCAAAACGGCCGAATATTCAAAAGAACTTTTAAAGCATTTTAAACTTTTGGATTATTTTGAAATTTTAATAGGTAGAGAAAATGTTCAAAATCCGAAACCTCATCCCGAGCCGATATTAAAAGCCGTTTATTTGATGAATGCAAAAAGGGAAATTACATATATGGTGGGCGATACGTGTCTTGATATGGTAAGTGCAAAAGAAGCCGGTATTTTCGGTGTTGGGGTGATAGGGGATTATACTCCCAAAAGCGAGCTTTTAAAATGTGCGGATATTGTTAAAAACAGTGCGTTTGAAGCCGTTGAATTTATTAAAAATTATAAATAATTTACGGTTTCCAAAAGTTTTTATTAAAAATTATAAATACTGTAAAAAATTCCAATCTTCCAATAATCATTTCTATTGCAAGGACTATTTTTTGCATAGAAGTAAAAAATGCAAAATTATCAACAGGACCTACCGCTCCAAACCCCGGTCCTATGCCTCCTATGCAAGTAACCGAAGCGCTAATTGAAGTCAAAGCGTCATATCCACTGGCAAAAAGATAAAAAGAAACAATAGCATTTGTAATAATGTAAAGAAAAATAAATGCTCCTACATGACTTAATACGTCGGCTTTTATTGGTAGGTTATCAACTTTTATAGAAAATACGGCATTTGGGAAAAGTATTTTTTTAATTTGATATTTTAAATTTTTAAACATAATTACATATCTTATGATTTTGACCCCTCCTGCTGTGCTTCCGGCACATCCTCCAACTAGCATGGCTATAAATAAAATACTTATTGCCAAATGTCCCCATTTTGAATAATTTACCGTTGTAAATCCCGTGGCTGTTATAAGAGATGTTACATTAAAAAAAGATTGTGTAAACGAGTAAAAAAATGAATCGTGAGAGCCGAAATAATGAACAAATCCCAAAGCAGTGCCAAGTATTATAAGCATTGTTAAAAACCATTTTGTTTCTTCGCCTTTGTAAATGGAAAAATCTCCTTTTAAAGCTTTGATGTGCCCTATAAAATTAATAGCGGCTATTGCCATAAATATTGTTGTCGTCCAAAGTATTAAAGGATTATGGTCCCAATAACCCATTGATTGGTCTTTTGTGGAAAAACCTCCCGTTGAAACGGTTGCAAATGCATGATTTATTGCATCAAAAAAACTCATACCTTCTATTTTAAGTAAAACAATATCCAAAATTGTTATAAGAGCATAAATTTTCCATAATTGCATTGCCGTATGTTTAAGTTTGGGAGTTATTTTCGTAACGCCAATTCCAGATGATTCCGATTTGAAAAGTGCAATTGATGTGCTTGGATTAATAGTTGAGATAACGCCTATTCCCAAAACCACAATTCCCATTCCTCCTAACCAGTGCATTGTGCTTCTTAGCATCAGTGCGGTTTTCGGAAGAATTGAAATATGGGTATAAATTGTAGAACCGGTTGTGGTAAAACCGCTTACGCTTTCAAAAAAACCGTCTACAAAAGTAACATGAGTTAAAAGCATAAGCCCTATTGCGCCTAATATTCCTCCTAATATCCATACCAAATTGACGCTTAAAACTGCTTCTTTTATAGTAAGTTCGAGTGAAGTTTTTTTCAGAAGCAGGTAAATGATCATAAAAAACAGAGTGGAAACAATCCAATAATCTATAAATACTATATTTTTATAAATAAATGCTACTATTAAAGGAATTATAAATCCGGCTTGGATTATTAATCCGATTAAAGCCAAAAATTTAATTATTTTTTTTACAGATTTGTTATCCATGATTTATTTCCCGATGTATTAAAATATATAATTACATCTCCTTCTAATACTTCGAATGTTTCTTCATTAATGAATAAATTTATGATTTTATTGTCTCTGATTATAATTACTTTTGAATTTTCTTTGGGTTTGTTTATTGTTTTGTTTATAAATATTTTTTTAATAAAAATTTTTCCTTCAAATCCCATAAAAAATCTCTCGAAAACTATATTTTCCGAATCGATTTCTTCTAATATTTTATAAACCGTATTCATTTTAGGACCTCTGATAACCGGCAAATGTAATGAATTCATAATAGAATGATAGTAAGGATTGTTGTTTACACATATAGGTTTTTTAATACCGTATTTTTTAGCTATGAGAGATTTCATAATATTTGTTTCGTCGTTTTTTGTGGCTGCGATAGATAGATCGCTTGCATTTAAATTTTCACTTTTAAAAAGACTTTCGTCATCATAAGAAGCGTTTATTACCATTACGTCTTCTTGTAAAAGATGTGCTGCTTGATGTGCCAGATTTATATCTCGTTCAATAAGTTTTATATTTAAATCAAGTCCAACCAATACTCTTGCTATTTCAATTCCCAAAGATGTGGCACCAAAGATTAAAACATTTTTAATCAGTTCCGGTTGCGAGGGAGCTAAAATTTTAAGTATTTTTTTTAATTTTTCCTTTTCTCCGAGAATATATATCAAATCATTTGGTTCTATTGTGCATGCTTTATTACAAAAGAAGATATTGTCTTCTTTTACAATTGATATTACCGAAATTTTATCCGAATTGATTTCTTCTGTATTTATTGAAATTTCGCTGTTTACACTTATCAATACCATATTGGTAAAAGATAAATCTTTAATATTGTTAGCCTGAGGAAGATGAATTAATTTTTCTATGTTTAAAACCGTTATCGTGTTTGAATATATCATATGATTGATTTTTAGTTTTTCAGGTAAGGAAGTAAGAGAATATGAAGTGTTATGAATTCTTATTATTTTATTTTCAATTTTTGAGAAATCATCTATAATTAATGCCGAGAGGATATTCGTTTCATCCGAATTTGTAACTGCAATATAATAATCGTATTTTTCGTCAAGATTTTGATATGTTAAAGTATCTTTCAAATCTCCTTGAACAGTTAAAATATCCAAACTTTCGGAAATATAATTCAAATTTTCTTCATTTTTATCAATTACTGTTATATTATGTTTTTTCGAGAGAATTTTTGCAATATTATAACCGACCCTTCCTGCTCCGGCAATTAATATTTCCATTATGATCCTTTAAATATTGTATTTTGTAATTATACATCTTTTTATTACAAAAAGTAACATTATAATTTTTTTTTATTTTTTTAAGATTAAAGAGAAAAAAAAAGATAATTTTTATGTTATATTAATAATACTTTAAGCAAAATTTAGTTAAAATACGAAAAAAAGGATTAATATGTTACAAATCAGATGGCATTCACGTGCGGGACAGGGGGCTGTAACCGGAGCAAAAGCTCTTGCGGATGTTATGGCAAGAACCGGTAAATATGTTCAGGCGTATTCGGTTTATGGTGCGGAAAAAAGAGGTGCTCCTATGAGTGCATATGATAAGATAGACGATAAGCCTATTTTGGATCATTCAAAATGGATGAAACCGGATTATGTTTTGGTAATTGACCCTTCTTTGGTTTTTCAAGAAGAGATAGCGGATAATACAAATGATGATACTATTTTTATTGTTACTACACATATGGATAAAGACGATTTACTTAATATTGCAAAACATCTTCAAGGGAAAAAAGTCTATACAATAGATGCAATTAAAATTTCTCAAGAGGAAATAGGAAGAGCAATTCCTAATACTCCAATGTTAGGAGCATTTGTTAAAATATCCGAAATAATAGATTTTGATGAATTTTTAACTTCAATAGAAGATATTCTTTCAAAATTTCCTCAAAAAATAATAGAGGGGAATTTAAGAGCTATTAAAAGAGCGGCTCAAGAAGTAAAATAAGGAGAAAAAATGGCAACACCAAAAGAGATGATGAGCACTTGGGATAAGATTCAATTCGGAGCGATTTTACCTTCGTTTGAAAATCCGGAAAAAAAATTAAAAAGCAAATTTAATTCGTTCAATTACAAAGTAGCGGATTGGAGGGTTGAAAAACCTGTATTTAATAGAGAATTATGTATTGATTGTGATTTTTGTTGGGTTAGCTGTCCTGACAGTTGCTTTTTAGTTGAAGAAGTTGAAAACAAAAGAGGTAAAAAACAAGCTAAAATAGTTGGAATTAATTATGATTTGTGCAAGGGCTGCGGTGTATGCGTGGATGTGTGCCCTACACCTATCAAATCACTATTAATGTTTCCTGAATTTACGGAAATCGACGAGGCGTTAAATCAATGGCCTACAAAAGACAATAAATAAAAGGAAAAATAATGGCTGAAAAATATCAATTAAAATCAAAAGAAGTATGGGATGGCAATATGGCTGCAAGCCATGCACTAAGACAAGCGCAAGTGGATGTTGTGGCGGCTTATCCTATAACACCTTCAACTCCTATTGTTCAAAATTATGCTCAGTTTCTTGCAGACGGATATATTGATGGCGAATTTGTAATGGTTGAATCGGAACATTCTGCTATGAGTGCTTGTGTCGGTGCTGCGGCGGCAGGAGGAAGAGTTGCGACAGCCACTTCAAGCCAAGGGTATGCTTTGATGGTTGAAGTTTTATATCAAGCAAGCGGTATGAGACTTCCTATTGTTATGACCGTTGTAAACAGAGCTCTTGCATCCCCTCTTAATATCCACGGGGATCACGGGGATTTGTATCTTGGTAGAGATGCCGGATGGATTCATTTGATAGCGAATAATCCGCAAGAAGCTTACGATATAACTTTATGTGCATTTAAAATCGCAGAAGATCAAAGAGTTAGACTGCCTGTAACTACAAACCAAGACGGATTTTTGGTTTCTCATACGGCTCAGGTGGTTGAACCTCTTCAAGATGAGGATGCATATAAATTTATAGGCGAATATAAGTCACTTAATCCTATGCTTGATACGAAAAATCCTCAAACTTACGGAGCACAAACGGAAGAAGAATGGCATTTTGAATTTAAAGCCACTCAGCATAAAGCTCTTATGGAAAGCACATCTGTAATTGATGAAGTTTTTGCAGCTTACGAAAAATTAACCGGTAGAAGATATAGTAGGGTTGAAACATATAAACTTGAAGATGCTGAGATAGCACTTGTTTTAATGGGAAGTGCATATGAAACCGCAATGGTTGCAGTAGATAAGGCAAGAGAAGAAGGGATTAAAGTAGGACTTCTTATGCCTAGAACTTTTAGACCTTTTCCTTATAATGAAGTTGCTGAAAAATTGAAAAATATAAAAGCTATTGCCGCACTTGATAGAAGTGCTCCGATGGGTGCGATGGGAGCATTGTTTAATGAAGTTTCGGGTGCGCTTTTGGCAAACGGACAAAGTGCTATAATGACAAATTATATTTACGGACTTGGAGGAAGAGATACTACAGCCGAGCACATTTTGGAAGTTATAAAAGAAACTGATAAAAACAAAGAGGCTAAAAAAAGAGTAACAGACTTACAAGGTTTTATAAACCTCAGAGGTCCTAAGTTATCATTTAATTAAGGAGTTTATATGAAAAATATTGGTAATTTAAAAGAATTTGCCTGCACTCCTGATAGATTTCAAGGAGGACATAGATTATGTCCCGGATGTGCACATGGTATGATAGTAAGAGAAGTGGTTAATGCCACCGAAGATGATTTGGTAATTTCAACAGCAACGGGTTGTCTTGAAGTATGCACAGCTATTTATCCGTATACTTCTTGGGATGTGAGTTGGCTTCATATAGGTTTTGAAAATGCAGCTGCCGGAATAAGCGGTGCAGAAGCTATGTATAAGGCACTCAGCAGAAAAAACAGATCTTATAACGAAGATAAAAAAGTGAAATTTGTTGCATTTGGTGGAGACGGAGGAACTTATGATATTGGTTTTCAATCATTAAGCGGTGCAACCGAGAGGGGACATGATTTTTTATATGTATGTCTTGATAATGAAGGATATATGAATACGGGAGGTCAAAGAAGTTCATCCACTCCAATAGGAGCTCATACTACAACATCCCCAAGAGGTAGAGTAAGTTACGGCGAAAAAAACAGAAAAAAAGATCTTACAATGATTATGGCTGCTCACGGATGTCCTTATGTTGCAACTGCGGTTCCTGGGAGCAAACATTGGAAAGATTTGGCACAAAAAGCGGCAAAAGCATTAAGCACAGTCGGACCTACATTTATTAATGCATTAAGTCCATGCACAACAGAATGGAAATTTAAACCCCAAGATACGGTCGAAATTGCCGATTTAGCAGTTGAGACATGTATGTTTCCTCTTTATGAAATAGAAGATGGGCATAAACTTACAATTACATACAAACCAAAACAAAAACTTCCAGTTGAAGAGTATTTATCAAGACAAGGTAGGTTTTCACATCTGTTTAAACCTGAAAACAGTTGGGTTATAGAGGAAATTCAAAAAGAAGTGGACAGATATTGGGAATATTTGCAAAGAAAAGAAGAAGCTGGAGTATAAAATCACATAAAGGATGAAAAATTAAAAAAAATTATATTCTATTAGCCGATACATTTTTAATCGGTTTAATAGGAGCTGTTTGTGCACATATATTTTTGTTGTTGTTAGAATTAGTGCAGGAAATTTCTCATTTTTTTGTGTATAAACTTACTTATTTCGATAATCTTAGCTTTTTTTCTCATGCATTGATGGTTATAATAATACTTGTAATAGGCGGGTTATTAAGCGGTTTTTTTGTTTATACGTTTGCTCCCGAAGCCGAAGGACACGGAACTGATTCTGTAATTAGAGCTTTTCATAGAACAGGCGGGTATTTAAGACCTATTGTGATACCTATAAAAATTTTAACATCAGCAATAACTATTGGAACCGGAGGATCGGCTGGAAAAGAAGGGCCTACGGCGCTTTTTAGTGCAGGAGTAGGGTCTTGGTATTCTGATCTTAGAAAAGTTTCATGGAAAAGAAGACAAATGTTTGTTATTATAGGTATGGCATCAGGGCTTAGTGCTGTATTCAGATCACCTCTTGGTTCAAGTATTTTTGCAATTGAAGTATTGTATGCAAATAATGAATTTGAAACAAGGGATTTTATTTATGTATTATTGGGTCCTTTAATTGCTTATGTAATAACCGGTTATGTTTTGGGTTGGAGTCCTATTTTTAATATATTTAATATTCAGCCTATTACCGATATAGACAATTATGTAAGGATTGTGATACTTGGGGTTATAAGTGGTGCCATGGCTTTATTATTACCTAATTTTTTTTATGGAGTTAGGGATTTATTCAGAAAAATAAAAATCAAAAATCATTTCAAACCTGCTCTTGGTGCTTTGGTGGTAGGAATTGTAGGAATTTTTTATCCTCAAACATTGGGAGGTGGATATCAATATATTCAAAGTGTATTAGATGGAGATTTAATAGGCGGTATTTTGCTAATACTAGCATTAATGAAATTAATTACTTTTAGTTTTACGGTAGGAAGCGGGGGAAGCGGAGGTGTTTTTGCTCCCGGATTATTTATAGGAGCGATGACCGGAGGATTTTTGGGATATATTTTACATGCTCCTATTCCTGCTTTTACATTAATCGGAATGGCCAGTGTATTTGGAGCGGCAGCGAGGACACCTTTGGCAACGATTATTATGGTTGTCGAAATGACAGGTGGTTATACATTGCTTGTGCCGACAATTTTGGGTGTTTTAATTGCATATTTGGTTCATTCACAGTTAAATAATATTTTTAAGGTAAAATATGTGAGTTTATACGAAGCTCAATTATTAAGTAAAGAATTTTCTCCTATTTATCAAATGGAAAAAATTAGAGATATTTTAATATGTAATGCCGGTATATTAAATTTCGATAAAAAAGTTTTAAACAATGACGATATTTTAAGTTTATTGGAAAGTGGAATTCCGGTGCAAGTAAATGAGAAATGTTATTTGTTTTTTGGAAGATTTAACAAAAGTGTTGATTTGGAAGTTGATGATACCGGTTATTTTAAAAAATATAAAAATGTCAGAATTATATATGTATTTAGAAATGGCAGATGGTTTCATTCATCTTTGTTAAATAAATTGCATCCAGGAGATGAAGTAATTGTAATGGGTAAAAAGAAAGATTTGGCATCTATTAGAAGAGAATTTACAACATTATCCAAAATTTTTTCACAATTAAAAGAGCAGAAACAATACATAGAATCATTAAAAGAATTTTAAATCCATTTTTTCTTTTTTAGCCATATATATATGGCTATTGCTATTGAAATATTGAGAAACCATGCAAATAAATAACCGTATTTCCAGTTAAGTTCGGGCATATATTTGAAATTCATTCCGTAATTTCCTACAATAAAGGTAAGAGGTAAAAAAATCAAAGAAATTGCGGCAAGTCTTTGCATTGCCTTATTCATTTTTGTAGAAATAATACCCATATGTAAATTTAATAAATAACCTGTTCTATCGAGTAAGGTTTTCGATTCGTTTATTAAATATTTTAGGTGTTCGTTAATGTCTATAAATTCATATTTAAGCTTTTTTTTAGTTATAGGCGGAAATTTATTATATGCTCTGTTTATTGCATCTTTTTCTTGAATAGATGTTTTTGTAATTCTATTAAGTGTCCTTCTTGCATAATATATGTTTTTTTGTAATTCGTCTTCTTCAATATCCTCATGGAAAATATGATCTTCCAAATCTTCAAGTGTTTCGTCTATTACATCGACAATTAACATTGTATTATCGATAAGAATATCGCTAATTATATAAGTTATATAATAAAAATCCTGATTTTTATACCTTTTTTCGAATTTTTTTGCAATTTCAGTAATTATTTCTTTTTCTTCGGCTAAAACGATAAATTTGTTTTCCGTAATAATAATAACTACATTGCTATCATCGTATAAAAGATTTTCTTCTTCGTCAAATTTTATATATTTTAAAATCAAAAGTTTAAAATATTCCGTTTCTTCATAGGTGATTGATTGTTCTTCGCTTTGTATATCTTCAATAAAACTTTCATGAAATCCCTTGGCTTTTAACCAATCTATTATTTTTTTATTATCAATGGTTGAAAAAATTATTTCTTTTTGAGAGTTTTTTATATTTATATTTTCTTCTTTTCGGAGTTTATCGTTAAATATAAACATTTTTACCTCCTACGAGGTTGCAGGGGATATAAAATTATTTTAAAATTATAGCCTCTACAACCTTTTTGAAATTATATCAAAAAGAGAAAATAAACCGGGAATTACGGGTATATTTAATTACTCCTATAAAAATTTTATTTTCCAAGCACTGTTATTTTAGATTTATCAACATTACAAATATTTTTTATGTCATTGGGATTTAGTTTTAGGTCTTCGTTATCCATTATTACTATTTCATTATCCAAAATATATTTGGCCACTTTTTTTGCGCCTTTTAGAGAGTGCATATAACAGCTTCCGCATTGATATATATTTGCTTCCGGGATAGTATCGGTTTCAAGAATATTTTGCATGGATTTTTCCCATGCTTCGATTACTTTTTCATTTTCTGGCTCACCTATTATGCTCATATAAAATCCTGTTCTGCATCCCATAGGGGAAATATCGATAATGTCAAAATCAGGCATATTGTCTCTCATAAATCCAGCAAATAAATGCTCTAATGTATGCATAGCTTTTTCATCTATAATTTCTTTATTGGGTTTGGCGAATCTGACGTCGTAAACGGTAATGATATCTCCTTTTGGGGTTTTGACTTTTTTTGCAATTCTAAGTCCGGGTGAAGGCATTTTTACATGATCTACCAAAAAACTGTCAAGCATAGGCATAATAAATCCTTTTTATTAGAATTATAACATAATAATATGAAGGAACGAGGGTAGAAAAAAAAGAGATGAGTAAATGAGGGAATGGTTAGTTTTGAATTTTAAATAATTCCTTAAATAAAGGAAATAATAGAGATAAAAATTTTAAAAATTATAGTATAATTTTGTTTCCAGTTCTCACCTCTTTATTCCTTGGTAGGGTTGCATCGACAAGGTGTTAAGGGAGAGGGAGGCTAAACCCAAACCGAAAAAAAATAATTCAAGGAGAAAATATGGCGTGTAACGTTACAATGAAAGATTTATTGGAGTGCGGTGTTCATTTCGGGCATCAGAAAAGAAGATGGAATCCGAAAATGAAAAAATATATTTTCGGAGTTAGAAAAAATATTTATATTATCGATTTGCAACAAACATTAAGACATATAAAATATGTTTACAATATTGTCAGAGATGCTGCAATGGAAGGCAAAACGGTTCTTTTTGTAGGAACTAAGAAACAAGCTATCGATGCGATTAAAGAACATGCTGAGAGATGCGGTATGCCTTATGTAAATCACAGATGGCTTGGTGGTATGCTTACAAACTTTAAAACCATTCAAAAATCAATTAGAAAACTTGAAATAATTGAAAAAATGCAAGAAAGCGGTCAAGTTAATTTATTGACAAAAAAAGAGAGATTGATTCTTGAAAGAAGAAGAGCAAAACTTGAAAAAGTTCTCGGCGGTATTAGACATATGAAAAAAATCCCTGATATGCTTTTTATTATCGATACCGTAAAAGAAAAAATTGCCGTTGCCGAAGCAAATAAATTAGGTTTACCTATTGTTGCACCTGTTGATACGAATTGCAATCCGGATGTAATCGATTATCCGATTCCCGGAAATGATGATGCAATTAGAAGTGTTAATCTTTTTTGCAAAACAATAGCGGATGCAATTATAGAAGGTAAGGAAATGGCTGAAAGTGCAGAGGAAGAAAATCCTGTAACGGAAGAAGAAATGACGAGAGAAATTAAAGAAATCAAAGAAGAAGCGGCAAACGAAGAAAAAAGCGAAGAAGATATCGCAAAAGAAGTTGAAGAAATCAAAGAGGAGGCGTAAATGGCGGTTACAGCAGCACAAGTTAAAGCTTTAAGAGAAAAAACCGGTGCGGGAATGATGGATTGTAAAAAAGCATTGGTTGAAGCAAACGGAGATGAAGAAAAAGCAATCGAAATATTAAGAAAAAAAGGTCTTGCAAAAGCCGCTAAAAAAGCGGATAGAAATGCGGCGGAGGGAAGAGTTGAGATTAACATTACTCCCGATATGAAAAAAGGAAGTATCGTAGAAGTTAATTGCGAAACCGATTTTGTTGCCAAAACTGATGAATTTATCGAATTTGTAAGTGATACGGTAAAAACAATTAATGTAAACGATATTGCAGATGTCGATAACTTAATGAAAACAACTTTTGGTGAAGGGACTTTTGAAGAAGAACTTAAAGTAAAAATAGCAAAAATCGGAGAAAATATTGTTGTTAGAAGAATGGCTACAATTAAAGCTCCTGAAAACGGAATAGTAAACGGATATATTCATGCTGGCGGAAAAGTCGGTGTTCTTGTAGCGGCAGCATGCGATAGCGAAAAAACGTGTGAAGCAATTAAAGAGACTCTAAAAGATATTGCTATGCATATTGCGGCTATGAAACCTCTTTATCTAAATCCGGAAAGTGTTCCTGCGGATGTAATTGAAAAAGAAAAAGAAATTGCAAAAGCGCAACTTCTAAAAGAAGGTAAACCTGAAAATGTTATTGAAAAAATTATTCCGGGTAAAATTAAAAAATTCTATCAAGAATCTTGCTTAACCGATCAAGAATACGTAAAAGCGGAGAAAAAAGAAAGTGTTGCCGAAGCTTTAAGCAAAGCTGCAAAAGCGGCAGGAGGCAATGCAAAACTTGTTGATTTTATTAGATTTGAAGTAGGGGAAGGTTTGGTTAAAAATGCATGTAATATGGCGGATGAAGTTGCAAAGGCTCTAAATTAAGCCTTTGCTTTTATTTGTTAAATTAAATTCACAGACACTTTTATGGAAAGATGGGGGAATGAGAGAATGGAAGAATATTAGTTTGAGTGAAAAATGAAAAATGTAAAGTAAAAGTTTCAAATTTTAAGTTCCAAGTTTTGAGTAATTATGAATTATGAATTTTGAATTTAACATTTAAAATTAAATATTCCTTATTGCTAACTACATACCCAAATAC
>JALVTJ010000038.1 GCA_027036005.1 Nautiliaceae bacterium | reverse complement strand
ATAAAACTCATATTTTTCATTGTAAGGTTTAAGATATTCGGCAATTTTGAAAATCTGTTCTTTGCTTTCAATCACACACGGCCCCGCTATTAAAATCATTATTTACCTTTTTTATTATAATTATAACTAAAAAAGATAAAAGGTTTTCTATGATAGTTTCAAAATATTCTGCGAGCGGTAATGATTTCATAATCTTTCATACGTTTAAAAAAAAAGATAGAAGCGAATTGGCTAAAAAACTTTGCGATAGATTTAATGGAGTAGGGGCTGATGGTTTAATTGTAATTTTACCTCACGAAAAATATGATTTCGAGTGGCAGTTTTATAATGCGGATGGAAGTGAGGCTGAGATGTGCGGAAACGGGAGTAGGGCGGCGGCTCATTATGCTTTTAGCAATAATTTAGCACCTGAAAAAATGAAATTTTTAACCTTAGCAGGAATTATAGAGGCTGATGTTGATGGAGATATTGTGGAATCTCAACTTACTCCTCATAAAAAAATAGGGAATTATGGAGAGTGGTCTCTTTTTGATACAGGAGTTCCTCATCTTGTAAAAATTGATAAATTAGATAGTTTCAATATAGATGAATGCAGAGATTTGCGATATAAATATAATGCAAATGTTAATGTAGCAGAAGTAAAAAAAAGAAATCTTTACGTTAGAACTTATGAAAGAGGGGTTGAAGATGAAACGTTAGCTTGCGGGACAGGAATGTGCGCAAGTTTCTTAAAAGCAAGAGAAAAAGGACTTATAGGGGATAGGGCGATAGTCTATCCAAAAAGCGGAGAAAAACTTGAAATTACCATTCGTAACAATAGATTATATTTTAAGGGTAGGGTGATAAATATTTTTGATGCTTTTATAAAAAACATTGTGTAAAAAAGTAACATTTTATAATAAAAAGATAAAAAATATCTTATTTTAAAAATATATTTTGTTATACTAAAACAAAAAAAGGAGCATTTATGCCAGTAACAACAAAATTAAAAGGGCAAGACGTAGCACTTTACGGAAATCAGGTAAATGTCGGAGACAATGCGCCAGTTGTAACTCTTCCAAATACTTCACTTGAAGAAATTACGATCGGAGGGGCAGGGGATAAAGCTCAACTTATTATTGCCGTTCCAAGTCTTGATACGCCTGTTTGTGCAACTGAGACAAGAAAATTCAATGAAGAAGCTGCAAAAGTTGAAAATGCAAAAGTTTTTGTTGTTTCAATGGATTTGCCTTTTGCGGCAGGTAGATTTTGTTCTACCGAAGGTGTTAAAAATTTAGACGTTTTGAGTGATTATAGAGAAAAATGTTTCTCAACGCAATATGGAACATTGATTGCCGAAGGTGTTTTGAGGGGATTAAGTGCAAGAGCCATTTTCGTGATAGGAAAAAATGGAAAAGTATCTTATAAAGAACTTGTTCCAGAAATAACGCAAGAGCCGAATTACGAAGCAGCATTAGCGGCTTTAAAAGAGGCGGCTTCTCAATAGCTTCTTTTTTTCTTTTTGATATAATTC
>JALVTJ010000037.1 GCA_027036005.1 Nautiliaceae bacterium | reverse complement strand
ATTTTTCATTTTACATTTTTCATTTATTAATCGTTTTCAACAACCTCAACAAGAGCATTAAAAAGTGTCAAAATTTCGTTATCGGCTTTTCTTAAATGTTTCGAGAGATCATAACTTATCATCCAAAGCATTTTCGATGCAATATTTGGATACGAATCAAGCAGCGTAATAAAAGAATTATGCACTATTTCTAATGTTTTTACATTCTCTATCGCCTTTATTGTCGATGTTACGAGCCCCCCGTCAATAAGATTAATCTCTGCAAAAAACTCATCGCCTCCGCCCTTAACTCTACTTACCACATAATTATCGTTGTAAATGGAAGTTTTGTATATTTCCACTTCACCTTCAAGCAAAATAAACGCCTTGTGTGAATACTCTCCTTCTCTTAATAAAAATTCGCCTTTTTTATACCTTTTTTCTTCGAAAAATTCGAGCGCTTTTTCATATTCACGCTCATTTAGCGTTTTGAATAACGGATGATTTTTCATAATATCTCCTCTATTACAAGCTGTATTTCACGACCTCTGAAATTATTTTCTTCGATAGTAAATTTGAATGTTATAAATTCTTCAAATTCTCCATTAAATCTAAAAATCAAAGCCGGGAGAAAAATATCATTTTGAGAAAGAATAAGTTTATAATGATTATCTTTTAAATTATGTATATGCTCTATTTTTGCATTCGCAATAAATTTCGGTTTCGGATTCCCTTCTCCGTAAGGTTCATAAAAATTTAAAATATCAATCAGTTCAAAATCTATTTCGCTAAAAGGCAGCTCGCCCAAAACAAAATCCTCTATGAAAAAATCATCTTTATCGAATTTTTTTATTTTCATATTAAGCAAATTTTTTAATTTTTCAAAATTTTCTTCTTTAACACTAAGTCCGCAGGCCATTTTATGTCCTCCGAAACCTTCAAGCAAATGGGAACATTCATTTATTAAAGAAAAAATATCTATATTTCCTAAACTTCTGCCGCTGCCTTTTAATTCATCCCCTTTAACGCTAAACACAATAGCCGGTTTTTGATATTTATGCACAAGTCTACTGGCTATTATTCCAATCACACCCTCGTGATAATCTCCTTTTACCAAAATAAAATTATCATCGTTTTTTTCTATGTTTTTTAAAATGTTTTTTTCAGTCTCTTTTCTTAAATTATTCAGTCTATCAAGTTCAAGATATAAATTCAAGGCTTCGTTTTCATCTTCACTGATTAAAAATTCAAAAGCCGCTCTTGCGTTTTCCATTCTCCCCGCAGCATTAAGCCTCGGGGCTATATTAAAAGAAATATCGGTTGATTTAATATTTGGAAAATAATTTTTTAAAACCCTGCTAAAAGCCCTTTTGCCTGCGTTTAATCTTTTTAAGCCCATATTTACAAGTGTTCTGTTTAAATGATTAAGAGGCATTATATCCGCTATTATGGCAAGAGATAGAATATCAAGAAATTCTCTTAAATCTACGCTTAATTTCATTTCACTCTTAATTGCCGCACACAAATACCAAGCAACCTCAGCCCCGCAGATTTCTTTAAAAGGAAAAGAGG
>JALVTJ010000036.1 GCA_027036005.1 Nautiliaceae bacterium | reverse complement strand
GTTTATTCAGCACCCAAAATTTATGTAAATCAAAAGAGATATTTGGATATTATAAATAAATACTTAGAAATTGGTTCAACCCTTAACGCTTCTTTTGAATTTAATCAGACAAATAAACTTAATAAATATAATGTTCATATTACTGGATATTTTTTACCCGATAAATTTTTTGTATTTGTTAAATTTATAAAATTACTTCAAAAACCCAAAGCAATTATAACTATTAATGATTTGGAATTAAATTATAATAATAAAGTCGATTATGATATCAATCTTTCCATTTGGAGTATTAAATGAAAAAAATATTTTTTTTATTTTTTATTATAACTTTTTCTTTTTCAGATGTAAGTGATATTATCTTTAAAATAAAAAAAATTGAGAATTCAAAAAAAATATTTTTAAAATATCCTCCCTATAATATTTTTATCAATAAACAAATAACAAATAATATTCAACAAACAATAATTCAGTCTTCTCCTTTAATTAATATGAAAATATATGCTATTTTTAATAATAAAGTAAATATAAATGGTCAATGGAAAAAAGAAGGAGATTATATAAACGATTATAAAATAATAAAAATTCATCCTAATTTTATAGTTTTAAGAAAAAATAATAAAATAAAATTATTAAAATTTTCATCAAACATTATAAAGGTTTCAAAATGAAAAAAATAATATTTCTTTTTTTGGCTGTTTTATCGTTTGTTTATGCAGGCAATTGCGATAAAAAGCTTTTTACATTAAAAATTAACACACCTATTGCTTTAAAAGATATTTTAAGCGATTTAAGTTCTGAATGTAATTTGAATATTATTACAACGGATAAATATGCTCAAAAAGAGCTTAATTCCAATATAAATTATATAAATATTGTAAAAGAACCGTTAAAAGATTTATTAAATATCATATTTGATTCAAAGAATCTTTTTTATACCTTAGATAACAATATCCTATATATAAGTTATTTTAAAACGAAAACATTCAAAATTAATTATATACCAAGTTCCATAAGTGGTGATAGCACATACGGAAATGAAGGAAACAATACAAACGGCTCAAATAATCTTCAAACAAATTATACATTTGATTTTTGGAGCGATTTGAGAAATAATCTTGAAAATATTCTCAAAAACACTTCAAGTTTTTATAAAATTCCTGTAATAGATAAAAATGCCGGATTGGTTACAATAACGGGTACCAAAGAGCAACTAAATCAAATTCAAAATTATTTACAAACATTAAACAAACGTTTAAGAAAAGAAGTTTTAATAGACGTTCATATTTACAGTGTCGAACTTTCCTCATCTCATAAAACGGGAATCGATTGGGCTAATTTGTCTTTGAGCTTGGGATATAATAATAACCATGATGGGACATTTTCACAAAATCCTTTAAGCGTGCCGTTAAGGGCTAAATATCTTGGAGGTTCGGAAGCTGTTTTTAATGCAGCTACATTTAATATATCCGGATTTTTACATTTTTTAGCACAAAACGGAAATGTTAATTCAATTTCCAATCCCAAAATAGTAACTCTTAATTCACAAAAAGCAATTATCAGTATAGGAGATACTATTTATTATAAATATGCATCAAATATAACTACTGATAATAATGGAAATCCTACAACTTCTTATACAATAAGCTCAACTTTTGTAGGTGTTGTTTTAGACATTACTCCTCAAATAAGCGATAACGGAGAGATAATTTTAAGCATAAATCCTAAAATCAGCTCTTTTAAAGATATAAGTCAATTACAAAATTCAAAAAGAGATATGCCTCCTGATACAAAAGACGATACGTTAATGAGTGTAGTGAAATTGAAAAATAACGAAACATTGGTTTTAGGCGGGCTTATTACCAATGATTCTCAGTTAGAAGTCAATGGCGTTCCAGTTTTAAAAGAAATACCTCTTATTAAGTATTTATTTTCATCGAGAGATAAAATGACATCAAAAAAAGAGCTTGTTTTTGTAATAACTCCTCATATTATTGATTTTAACAATAAAAAAACATTAAAAGATTACGGTTTTGATAAACTTCCTAATTTAGAGGATTTAAATGTTAAATAGTTTGATTGAGGAATTTAAGGATAAAGTCGATTTAAGTGATTATTTCAGTTATGTAAATTTTGAAATAGTTAAAGAAGAGATCCTTTTAAGCAACAATAATTTGATTTTTTTATTAGGGACACCAGGAAGCGGCAAAACGTTTATGATTAATTATTTGCTTAATAAATTTCCCGAGAAATTTCAATTGTATGAAGATTTTGAAAAAATTAAAAATTCTAAAACACTGCTTATTGACGAAGCTCAGCTTTTGGATGAAAAAGAACTGGAAAGAATAAGGGTATTAAGCGATAAAGGATTGCAGGTATTATTTGCTATGCATTTAAAAGAAGGAGAAAAAATTATAAATAAACCGCAATTTACTTCGAGATATTTTCAAAAAATTTATATGAAGCCCCTTGATTTTGAAGATTTTAGCAAATATGTCAAAAAAAAATTTATAAAACATGAAAAAGAAGAATTATTAAAAGATAAACTTCTTAAAAAAATATATAAACATTCAAATGGTAATTTCAGGCTTGGGAAAAAAATAATTTTTACTTCTTTAAATTTGTTGGATTTTGCATTTAGAAATAATCTTAAATATAAACAAATTAATAATTGCATACTTGAAATGTCATTAATGCAGATAGGATTGAAATGACTTTTTATGAACTTGAAAAAAAATGTAAAAAAAAGAAATTATTAAAAATTTTGTTTATTTTGATTTTAATATCAATTTTTGCAATTTTATGTTTGGTATATTTTTTGGAATTTGCCTATGCTACAAAAAAAATAAAAAAATCAATCGGAATAAAAAAACCTATTGAAATCAAAAAAATGAAAAAAAGAACTGAAATTCAACAAAAAGAGATAACAATTTCACCTTCAATAGATTTGAATATAACTCAATCTCAGAACACCAGTAAAACGGCAGTAAAAATTATAAAAAAAATTAAAAATTCCTTTGAACAAAATAAAACAACAAAAAGCATTAATAAAAAAGTAATTTTACAATCTTCAAATTTGCCTTCATATAAAACCTGTATATCCATAGCATTAAAATATTTAAAACAAAAAGATTATCAAAATGCGTTAAAATGGGCAAAATTTGCAAATATACAAAACAAAAAAGATTCATTATCCTGGATAATAAGTGCCAAAGCATTGTATCTTTCCGGTAAAAAATTAGAAGCCATTAAACTTTTAAAAATTTATAATTCTTATTATAATAATAAGAAAATAGAAAAGCTTATAAAGGAATGGAGTGATAAATAAATTTTTTTTATTTTTTTTATTGTTTGTTTTTTTAAAAGCAGGTATTATCAATGAATATAAAAATAATGAATTTAACAAAATCTGTAATTTTCAAAATATAAGTTCAAATAAAAATGAAAAATTACTCAGTATTATAGGAATAAGCTGTGTGAAAAGCGATAATTTGTATTTGTTACCATATATTATAGCAAAACTTAAACATACAAAAGCAGGAAGAAAAAATGCTATTTATTTAAATACGATTTTTATGCAAAAGAGACTTTTATATTCTTATTTTTTTGATAAATTTTCTCTTAAAGGTTTTGATCTTCCGAATACAGATTATATTATCTCCAAGGTTTTTAATAAAATAAAAAACAAACAATATAAAAAAGAGGGGAATATCATAATTATTAATTTGAAAAAAGAAACACTAAAAGTATATACTTTAAAAAATAAATTAATTATTGATGAATATTATAAAAACAATTTAATAAAAAGGCATTGGTTCAGATGATTAAAAAAAAGGTCAGATTAGGCGAATTATTAATTAACGAAGGTATATTAACAAATGAACAATTAAATAAAGCTCTTGAAGAGCAAAAAAAATTAAAATCCGAAGGTAAATATAAAAAACTTGGCGAATTATTGGTAGAACTTGGTTTTGTAGATGAAAAAACGATACTCCAAATTCTTTCGCGCCAGCTTGAAATAGATTTTGTGGATTTATATGCAGAAAAAATAGATTATGACCTGCTTAGCAGTTTTCCTATTTCAATGCTTGAAGAAAATCTTGTGCTTCCTTTTAAAATGGATGAAAATGAAATTCATATTGCAACGGCCGATCCTTTAAATTATGATATTATAGATATGCTTCAACGACTTGTAAATAAAAATGCAAAAGTGTATTTGGCTTTTAGCAAAGATATTTTAGCGGTTATAGAAAACGTAAAAAAATATCAAAAAGCAAAAGAATTAATAAAAAAGATCAAAAACGATTTAAATGAAACTGTTACATTAACTTCTGGTGCGATAGATGAGTTTGTTGATTTTATTTTAAAAGATGCGATAGAAAAAAGATGCACCGATGTTCATATAGAACCACAAAAATACAATTTCTTAATAAGAGGTAGAATTGACGGTGTTTTAATCGAACTTTTTTCTTTTGATAATGAAATATACGCTCCTTTGGTTTCTAAAATAAAATTACTTTCAAATATGGATATCAGCGAAAAAAGAAAACCGCAAGACGGTAGATTCACTAGAACATACGATAATAAAGCTTATGATTTTAGGGTTTCAACTGCTCCCGTTTTGCACGGTGAAAGCGTGGTTTTAAGAATTTTGGATCAACAAAAAATTTTGCTTAAAATGGATGAGCTTGGAATGAGCGAGCATAATTTGAAAAGATTTGAATTTTTAATTAAATCGCCTTATGGGATTGTATTTGTAACAGGACCTACTGGAAGTGGTAAAACGACTACTTTATATGCGGCTTTGAATGAAATAAAAGGTCCGGAAAAAAAGATTATCACCATTGAAGATCCAATTGAATATGAACTTTCCTTAGTTCAACAAATTCCGGTAAATTATAAAATCGGTTTGAGTTTTGCGGGAGTTATTAAAAATATTTTAAGGCAAGATCCGGATATTATAATGATAGGAGAAATTCGCGATTCAGATACGCTTTCTTCTGCCATTCAGGCTTCACTTACGGGGCATTTGGTATTAGGAACACTTCATACAAACGATTCAATTAGCACAATAACGAGATTGGTTCAAATGGGAGCAGAGGCATATATGGTATCCGATTCGATGCTTGGAGCTGTTGCTCAGAGATTGATTAGAAAAATATGCCCTCATTGCAAAAGTGTTTATCATCCGCAAGAAGAAGAGTTAAAATTATTAAAAGATTATTTACCTGATAAAATGACCTTTTATAAAGGGAAAGGATGTAAATTCTGTAATTTTACCGGATATTACGGAAGAGAAATGATTAGTGAAGTATTAATTGTGAATAATGAAATATCCAAAATGATAAATGAGGGTAAAGACAGGGAAAGTATTTTGAAAGAAGCGAAAAAAACAGGGTTTATTACAATGATTGAAGATGCTATTAATAAATTAAAAGCCGGTATAACGACAATTGAAGAAATATTAAGGGTTGTAAAAGTTGATAATATATAAAATAGATTATATTCAAAAGGGTAAAATAAAAAGCGTTTATTTAAAAGCATCATCAACGATGGATGCTTTGAAAAGTTTTAAAAAACGATACAGCGGAATTATCAAAGAAATCCAAGAGATTGAAAAACCTTCATTATTGGAGCAATTTCAAAAAAAAATATTTGAAAAAAGAGTGAATTTAGATGAATTGATTGCCATTTTGGATCAAATTTATGTAATGCTTGATGCTGGTATTTCAATAGATATGGCACTCTCTCAGACAATAATAGGTATTAAAAACAAACATTTGAAAAAAATTTTTGAAGATATATATCATAAAATAAATTCCGGACAGAGTTTATATGAATCTTTTAAAATTCATGAACATGAATTAGGAATTATTGTTACTGCTATGGTTTCACTTGGGGAGCAAAGCGGAGATTTGGCGCAAGCTTTCAATAATTTAATTCAAATACTTAATGAAATTAATGAAAATAGAAAAAGATTTAAAAAAGCTACACGTTATCCTATGTTTATAATTTTTGCAATGATTATAGCTTTTATAATAGTAATACTTTTTGTTATACCGCCTTTTAAATCCATATACGCACAATTAGGCACCAATTTGCCTTTGCCAACCAGATTTTTACTTTGGATAGAGGGTGCGATTGAACATTACGGATTAATGATTTTGGGTATAGCTGTTTTGATTTTTGGAATAATTAATTATTTTTACAAAACGAACGAGAAGGTAAAACTTTTAATAGATAGATATATGCTTAAAATTTATATACTTGGCAAAGTTATTAAATTAGCAATGCTCGGAAGATTTGTTTTTGTTTTTAATTCGCTTATAAACAGTGGGATATCTATTGTAAGTGCTATTGATATTGCATTAAGTATTGTGGAAAACGAATATTTAAAAAAAAGATTAATCTTAATAAAAGACGAAATAGTAAAAGGTGGGAAAGTTTCACAAGGGTTTGAAAATACAAATCTTTTTGAGCCTATGATAATCCAGATGGTAAATGCAGGGGAAGAGAGCGGAAATTTAACTAAAATGTTTTCAAAAATATCCGATTATTATTTGAGAGAATATCGTTATATAGTTGATAATATTTCCGTGTTGATTGAACCTATTTTAATTGCGGCAATTGCAGGATTTGTATTTACTTTGGCACTTGGAATATTCTTACCGATGTGGAATTTGACAGAAGCGTTTAAATAAAGGTATAATATGGGTATAGAAAATGGCAGTATTGTAATAGCTGTTATCAGTGCGATAATATTAGGATTCGCGCTGTGGCTTATTTACAAAATAACAAACATTTAAGGAGTAAAAAATGAGAAAAGCGTTTACATTAAT
>JALVTJ010000035.1 GCA_027036005.1 Nautiliaceae bacterium | reverse complement strand
AATTTTTCACAAGCTTTGTCTTTATATAATTTAGGTGTAATACAACTTGAAGAAAAACATTATAAAAAAGCTCTAAATTATTTTCAAAAAGCAATTAAAAATAATAATTCAAAAGCCATCAGTGCCATAAATGCGACTTTCTGTGCTTTAATGCTTAAAAATAAAAAACTGTTTGATTATTACAAAAATTTAGCATATTTATATCTGCCTACTCTTGCCAAAAACAAAAATTATCCTTATTATTATGCACTTGTAATGTATTATAACGGTTATGAATATGAAGCGATCCCGGCTCTTAAAAATCCGAGCGATTATGATAATTCAAAACTTTTAGCGGCTATCTACGAATATTTTAACGATCCCTTACATGCACAAAATTATGAAAACAATCCTTTTTACAAAGGTTTGGAATATGCCCAAAGCGGAGAATATACTCTTGCAAAAGAATATCTTTCAAGATCCGAATTGCCAAAAGCCGAGTTTGCATTAAGTCTGGTGGAACTTAAATTAAATGACTATAAAAGAGCAGCTGTTATTTTAAAAAAATACCAAAATAATAATATTTATCCAATTTATATGTTTTTAAAACCTTCGCTTTTTAAAGTTAAAACAGCTCAAAAAGATTTTAAAAATAATTTTCTAAGCAAAAAAAACGATTATTATGATTTATTTTTTTATTATGCTCCTTATAAAGTATTGAATATGAACCAAACTATCGAATTTTTAAAAAAAGGTATTTCAGGTATTCCCCTCGGAGCAATAGAAGAATCAAGCACCGCTCTTTCAAAAAGTGCATTTTTTTCAACATTAAACCTTCAAATTTCAAAAGCTATAAAATTAGCTTTAAACGGACACATTTATCTTGCGAATAAAAAATTTAAAAAACTTTACAAAAAAAGAGAAGATTCGTATGTGATAAACTACAATTTAGCTCTTACGGACGCTCAACTTGGAAATTACAAAGATGCCTATTTTCATTTTTTAAAAGCATACCATTTAAATCCTAACGATTTAATAAGCGGTATTCTCGCTCTTTATGCCGCTCAAAAAGAAAACATTCAAAATCCTTATCTTGTAGCATCAATTAAAGACGATTTAAGTGCAAATACCAAACTTCAAGCTGCAATGCTAAGCATATATACAAACAACACTGTCCGTATGGCTGCATTTTTGGAAAATGAAAAAGATACAAACAAACCTCTTTGGATAGTTACTTATTTAACAATAAAAGCTATTTTTGACAAAGACTGGACATTAGAAGCTATAAAATTAAAAAACATTTTCGATAAAGATTTAATAAGTCAGCTTCTTTATTTTTATGCCCAAAACAAAAATTTACCCGTTAATAAAATAGCTCAAAAATTTCATACTTTTTTTTATACATTAATTCCGGATTTAAACGATTTCTTTTACGGAGCTAAAATATCAAGGGATTATATGTTTGAATTTGCAAGAATTTCAGGTTTAATGGAACAATTAAGAATGCTTTTAATCAAAAAAGCGAAAAACGAAACATTCGATATCATTCCCGTTTTGCAAAGACTTGCATTTGCCGATATCTATACAAAACATTTTGAAGAGAGCTATACGATATACAATGACTTAATCAATAACAAAAATGTTACAAATCCTCGGACGCTTTATTACGGAGGCGTAGCGGCAATAGGAGCGGGGCATCATGCAAACGCAGTTGCCTTGATGGAACTTGCAAAACTTAAAAATCCTTCCTTTTTCGAATCGCGTTATGCCCTTGGATTATTATGGCAAGAAGCGAATAATTTAAATGCCGCTTCAATTCAATATGCAAAAATCCCAACCGGTTTTGAAAGTAAATTTTTCGATTTTAATATTTTACCGCCTAAAAAATAAATTATTGGTGTTTACTTATTACTTTTTTTCAAAAATTTTAAAATTAATGATTATTTAACGATTTATCGTATATAATACAAACAAAAAAAAGGATTGTGATGAAATTTTCATCAAAAGATTTTAATTCAAATTCAAACGGTTTATTTGAAAAAGTAAACAATTATAATCAATCAAAGGCGATAGAAAATATCAACGAATTCGTAAAAAGAACATATCAGCTTTTAGCGGGCAGTCTCATTGCCGGAGCGGTAGGCGCATATGTAGGAATGGGATTTGTGCAAAATATGGTTAATTATACGACAGGCGGATTAACTTTTACATATTGGGGGGCTGTAATTTTAGAATTTGTTTTGCTTTTCGGACTCTTTATTGCAAAAAATAAAACGCCTTTAAATTTAATATTATTGTTCGCTTTTACTTTTATGACAGGATTTACCCTTGCGCCGACACTTGCGTTTTATATAGCAGCCAATATGGGATATGTAATAGGAGAAGCTTTTGCACTAACCGCAGTGGCTTTCGGAGGACTTACGATTTTTGCTATGAATACAAAAAGGAATTTCACTACCATAGGCAAAATTCTCTTTATTACTTTAATCGTTTTAATAGTGGCCGGAATTATAAACATTTTTTGGCATCAACCTTTATTACAATTAATAATAGCAAGTGTAGGAGCCATTCTATTCAGTTTTTTTATTCTTTATGATACACAAAATATCATAAGAGGAAATGTATCGAGCGAAATAGAAGCGGCGGTTGCTTTGTATCTGGATTTTCTAAATTTATTTATCTCTTTGCTTCAAATCTTAGGATTTTTAAATAATGAAAAATGACATTCCTTTTCGCACAATCGATGCAAATTTTAATCGTTATAAAGAAGGTATAAGGGTTGTTGAAGATATTTTAAGATACGAATTTGATTCTCCCCTTGCAAAAGAACTTAAAAAATTAAGACATATCAAGCTCCCGAATTATGAAGAAATAATTCAAAAAAGGGACTCCTTAAACGATATTTTAAAAACATCCACAAAAGAAGAACAAAATAGAAACACTCTAAAAGACATTATAATTGCAAATCTCAAAAGAGCACAAGAGAGCGCAAGGGTTTTGGAAGAAATTTTCAAAATTACAAATAAAAACTTATCCGAAAAATTTAAAAATTCAAGATATTTTTTGTATAATATCGAGAAAGAAATCCTTAAAAGCGTAAAGGGGATATAGCTCAGCTGGTAGAGCACTACGCTGGCAGCGTAGGGGTCACGGGTTCGAGTCCCGTTATCTCCACCATTAGCCTTTCAATACAACAATTTCATATTCCAAAAAATCAATCGGAAATTCTCTAAAAAACTTTTTCATCAAACTTACATTGCATTTTACATTCCCTCTAACACCTGAAAATTTTATATATTCGAATATCTCTTTCGCAGAGGAAAAAGTCATTTTGTAATTTAAAATCTCTATTTTCGGGTTTAAAATTTTAGAAGATTTTAAAATTTGCTCTTTCGAATAAATAGGCGATTTGATATTTAATTCTTTATGCAAAGATTTAAATGTATTTGAAGTAAAAATAGCCAAAAGATAATCTTTTTTAAGATTTTTAATCTCTTTAAAAACAAAATCCAAATCCTTAGCCCATTGAATAGCTGAAAATGAAACGATCTGTTTAAAATCATAATTTTTAATAACTTCAAAACACTCTTTTGTATTAAAATCAAGTTTTAGTGTATTGCAAGGATTTAATTCAAGCATTTTATCACTCATATCAATCCCCAAATAAAAATCGAATTTTTTATATTTGCAAAGTCCCTCGCTTCCACAGCCCAAATCCACAATACGAGATTTCAAAAAAGGAAGATATTTTTGAATGATTTTTTTTTGAATTACATTATATTCTAAATATTTGTGAGCAAATTTTTCAAAAGACATTTTTTCCTTTTTATTTTGATATAATTCTATCAAAAAAGGCTCTTTATGATAAGCATATTTTTTACAATACAAGTGATATTGGCAATTGTAATTGTCATATTAGGACTTTTACATAAATCTTCGTCAATGGGTTTTGGAACATATGCAAGCAGTAACGATTCTGTTTTCGGTGCAAAAGGACCTATGGATTTTCTTACAAAATCAATGATGATTGCAGGTTTTTTATTTGTAATAAATACATTAACTCTTGTTTATCTTTATAACAAACAAGCAAATAATTCAGTTTTAAACGAAGTAAAAGTCAAACAAACTACTCCTAAACAAATACCTACTGTTCCACAAATTCCAACAAAATGAAAAAACTTTTCCTTTTCTTTTTACCTTTATTGTTATTAGCTGACGCACATATTTTTGTTTTGCATAGAGTCGGTGATAATCGTTATCCTTCTACGAATATTTCCGTTAAACTGCTTGAAAAGGATTTAAAATATTTAAAAACACATAATTATAAAATAGTTTCACTCTCAACGCTTGTTAAAAGAATTAAAAATCATCAAAACATTGATAAATATGTTGTTTTTACAATTGACGATACATTTAAAAGTTTTTATAAAAATGGGCTTCCTTTATTCAAAAAATATAAAGCTCCTTTTACGCTTTTTGTATATGTTCAATCCGCTGAGGAGCATTTTGGTGATTATATGACTTGGAAACAAATAAAAAATGCATCCAAATACGGAGAGCTCGGAATTCACAGCTGGGCTCATCCACATCTTGCAATGTTGAGCAATAAAGAAATAATCGACGATACCAAAAAGGCAATTTATTATTTTAAAAAACATATGGGTTATGTGCCTAATATGTATGCATATCCATACGGAGAATATAATAAAAGAGTTAAATTTATAATTAAAAAATTTTTCAAAATTATATGCAACCAAAATATAGGAGCAATCGATTTAAATACGCCCGTTGATGATTTGGACAGAATAGCAATCACAGGGGATGTGAATATTATAAAAAAACTAAAACTTAAAAGATTGCATATAAAAAATTTTATAATAAAAAGAGATAAAAATGTTATTGCAAAAATTAGCGGAAAATTAAATTTTTCTACAAGATGGATTGATATTTATATTACAAAACTTGGATGGAAATGGGTTAAAGTTAATAACAAAAAATTTACATATAAACCCCATTTTAAACTTAAAAAATACAGAAACAGAATTGTCATAAGATATAATAACAGAATAATTTCAAAATTAATTTTAAAGGAGGAATAATGGAAGAGGTATTTGAATTCGCAAAGGATCATATGAATAAAAGCATAGATATTTTGAAAAAAGATTTAAACACATTAAGAACCGGAAGAGTTTCCATTCATGTTTTAGACGGTGTAAAAGTTGATTACTACGGTGCCCCTACTCCCTTAAATCAGGTTGCAAATATAAATGCAATTGACGCAACGACTATTGTTATAAGCCCTTGGGATAAATCCGTTATGAAAGAGATTGAAAGAGCAATTCAAGAAGCAAACGTAGGAGCAAATCCAAATAACGACGGAGAAGCTATTAAACTTTATTTTCCTCCGATGACGGAAGAAGAAAGAAAAAAACAGGCCAAAAAAGCAAAAGAATTTTCCGAAAAAGCAAAAATCGCAATAAGAAATGTCCGCCGCGAAGCAAACGATAAAATAAAAAAATTATTTAAAAATAAGGAAATAACCGAGGATGAAGAAAGAAAAGGGCTTGATGAAGTTCAAAAAATTACCGATGAATTTGTAAAAAAAGTAGATGAAATAGTAAATAAAAAAATCGAAGATGTTATGAAAGTATAACTCAATGAAAAATGGAAAATGGAAAATGGAAAATTTAAATGTAAAAGAAATTTATGAAAAACACAAAGCCCTTCTTAAAGGACATTTTCTTTTAAGCAGCGGTAAACACAGCGAATATTACCTCCAAAGCGCAAGAGTTTTGGAACATCCGGAAGTTGCCGAAGTTTTGGCAAAAGAGCTTGCAAAAGAGATTATTGAATCTGGAATCAAAGTTGATACAGTGTGTTCTCCCGCAATTGGCGGACTTCTTGCCGGATATGAACTAGCACGTGCACTTGGAGTTAGATTTATTTTTACAGAAAGAGTTAATGGAGAAATGACACTCAGACGCGGTTTTGAAGTTAGTAAAGGCGAAAAAGTTTTAATTTGCGAAGACATTATCACAACAGGCGGAAGTGCTATGGAAGCCGCTAGGGAAATAGAAAAAAGAGGCGGCGAGATAGTGGCATTTGCGGCTATTGCAAACAGAGGCGTTTGCAAAAGAGTAAACGGAAAAAGTGAAAGAAAGCCTGAGTGTAAACTGCCTGAGGACAAACCTCTTTTTGCATTAGCGGATTTTGAATTTGAGGTATATGAAGCAAAAAACTGCCCAATGTGTAAAGAAGGTTCTAAACCGATTAAACCGGGAAGCAGAGGAAATTAAATAAAAAAAGGTGGAAAATAAGAAATTTTTTATAGCTTTAAGCTTTTTTTACTTCCTTTTTTTTGCTTTAATAGGTGATTACGTAATTTTTATGCCAAAACTTTTTTCTCAATATTTTACCCCTGCTAAAATAGGTATTATTTTTGCAATGCTGCCGATTGCAAGATTTTTAACCCCTTTTGTTTTTATAAAAAAACCATTAAATAAAAAAGATTATATTTTAAGCATTATTGTTGCTTTTTTTGCATCCCTACTTATTTTGAGTAAAAATTTTTATTTGATTTTATTTAGCTTTTTTTTAATAGGGGCCTCTTTTGCCATTCTTTTCCCTTATATCGAATCCATAGCCATTGAAAAGCTCTCCACCAAATACGGCAAGGCAAGAGTTACGGGTTCAATCGGATTTATGCTTTATGGAATAATTTTTTCATACATCAATATAAACCATTTAATATGTTTTATTATCTTAATGTTTTTTACAGGATTAAGCGCTTTTTATTTTAAAGAAGACAAAATCATAAAAAAAACACCCCCTTCAAAACCTGAGTTTTTTAAAGATTACAAATTTTGGCTCGGACTTATTTTTATGCAGATAAGTTTCGGAGGATTTTATAACTTTTTTACTATTTATTTAATCAAACA
>JALVTJ010000034.1 GCA_027036005.1 Nautiliaceae bacterium | reverse complement strand
GCCACCTCCAAATATAGCCGCCTTGGTGGCCGAAAAATGAGGCGACCTGAATGGGCGCAGAGGTTTAAATTCAGCCTCTTTTCCTTCAAGAGAATTTAATTTTTCAACCTCTAAAATATCTTCAATACTCATAGGAGGCAAAATATATCTCATTCTATTTATTATCATAGACTTCCCAACACCCGCAGAGCCTTCAAACAAAATATTATGAAATCCGGCCGCCGAATAAAGCGCAGCTTCTTTTGCTTCGTTTTGACCCAATACATCTTTAAAATCAAGCTTAAAATCTTCTAAATAATAATATTTTTTACCTTCAATTTTAATATAAGAATATGAAAATTCACTTTTTTCAATCTCTTTTGGATTAAATTCTTCAAATTCACTTAAATGTGAAAAAGCATATATTTTAATTCCGGGTATTTTTGATATTTTTTTTGCTGCTTCAAGAGGGATTATTACTTTTTTTGGTTTAAGAGAAAGTATTATGGGAAATATTGCATTTGTATCTTTAAGCGCCCCATCAAGCCCCAGCTCTCCCAAAACCAAATATTCGCTCAAATCGGTTTCTTTGTTATGATACAAAATACTAAGGGCGATAGGCAAATCAAAATGGCTTCCGTTTTTGGGAAGGTCTGATGGCGAAAGATTAATTACAATTTTTAAAGGAGGAAACTCAAAACCGTTATTAAGTAAAGCTGATTTAACCCTCTCTTTACTCTCCTGAATAGCCTGATTTCCAAGTCCAACTATTGAAAAGCCGGGAAGTGCTTTTGTAAAAGAGCTCTCCACTTCAACTTTTTTAGCAACAAATCCGTCAAGCGTAGCCGAATTTATTTTTTTCGTTTCTGTTTTAATAGTTTTTTCCACTCTTTTTCAAACTTTTTACGTTTTATATAATCAAGCCTCTCTATAAATAGATGTCCGTCAAGATGGTCTGTTTCATGCTGAAAAGCTACACTAAGCAAACCATCAGCATCCATAATATGCTCTTTTGCGAATCTATCAAAAAATTTTACTTTAACATTTGCATATCTTTCAACTTCATCAAAATATTCCGGCACCGATAAACACCCTTCTTTATCTTTTTGACTTCCTTCCCACGTTAAAAATTCCGGATTTATAACTTCAATTAATGTATCTTTGCTTTGTTTCCCTTCTTCATCTCCAAGATCTATTATCAAAGCTCTTATAGGAACTCCTACTTGAATTGCAGCAAGTCCTACACCGTTTTTTGCCCTCATTGTTTCATACATATCATCAAGGAGTTTATGAAGTTCATTATCAAATCTTTCAATGGGACGAGAAATTTTTTTCAAGATTTTGTTCGGATATGTAACAATATCTAAAACAGCCATTACTCCCCTTCAATGTATAATAAATTTTCTTCTTGTGCTTTTGCCAACAAATCCTTACATTTTGACAAATACTCTTCATATGTTTTGTTTCCTATTAATTCGCAAATAGAGCCTACAATTTTTATTTCTATTTCGTTTCCTTCGACAAAAATCGCCGAATTGGCGATTATTTCAGAAAATCTTTCAATTGTTTTAATCGCTCCTATTCTGTCCGTATGTTTTAAAAGCAACCCGAAAATTCCATTTCCAAGATGAGCTATAATATCTGTTCTTCTTGAAGTTTTAAGCAAAATTTTCGCAATACTTTTATTCAAAATAATTTGAGATTTTTCATTTTTTAATTTTGTTAAAACATCGTGCCTAACTTTTATAAAAACCACTGAACTTATATATCTGAATTTTTTGATAAATTCTATTTCTTTTTTCACTTCTTCCTTAAAATATTTATCATTATACACACCATATTTCATATCAAATATAGAATTGCTTTCGATTTCTTTGATAAGCTCTATGTTTTTAGCATACGTTTCTTTTATCTCTTTTAAGCTTTCATCCATTTTAGTTGAAATTTTACTTATTTTTTCTTCAAAAGATTTCAAATATTTACTAAAAGCTTTTTGAGAAGCTATATGAGCTATTTGTTTAAGTGCTTCATCTGATACAATTTTCATTTGATTGGTAAGTTTATAAATAACAGCTGTGCGTTGTAATATTTCTTTAAGATATTTAAAAGAAGTTTTGAGTTTTTTTTCGAGTTCAAGTTCTTTTTCTATATCTCCGCTTTCTTCTAATGATACAATATCCTGAATTTGTTTTTTAAACTCAAGCGATTCATCTTCAAGCATATTAAAAAAATAAAGAGAAAAATTGTAAGGAACGGGAGGTATTCCTTCTTCTATAAGCTTATCAAAAACTTTTTTTGCAAATTTTTCTATTGGATTTATAGAATCATTTAAATCTTTTACCGCATAGTTTGAATATTTTTCTTCCATTAACTTTCTCTTTTTTTAAGAACCTTGTCAATTAGCCCGTATTTCATGGCCTCTTCCGCACTCATAAAAAAATCTCTTTCGGTATCTTTTTCTATTTTTCTTATACTCTGCCCTGTATTTTCCGCCAAGATTTTATTAAGCTCTTTTTTCATCCTGAGAATTTCTTTTGCATGTATTTCAATATCCGTTGCTTGCCCCTGAGCGCCCCCAAGCGGCTGATGAATCATAATCCTAGCATGAGGAAGAGCAAATCTTTTTCCTTTTGTTCCGCTACTTAGCAAAAACGCCCCCATACTTGCAGCCTGACCCAAACATATGGTTACGACATCGGGTTTGATATAATTCATTGTATCGTAAATGGCCATACCGCTTGTAACAACTCCGCCCGGAGAATTTATATAAAGATAAATATCTTTTTCTGGATTTTCAGCTTCCAAAAACAAAAACTGAGCAACAATTATACTTGAAACATAATCGTTGATTTCCCCTTGAAGCATAACAATTCTGTCTTTAAGAAGGCGAGAATAGATATCATACGCCCTCTCTCCTCTTCCGGTTTTTTCAATTACGGTAGGTATTAAAACACTCATTATTTACTCGCCTTTTCTTCCAATAATTTATTCAAAAGTTTCTCTTCAATCAAATTCATTTTAAGAACCGGCAAAAGATTATTTTCTTGATAATATTTTATTGCTTCTTGCGGATTTTGTCCTTGCATAATAGCTTCGTAAAAAATAACTTGTGAAAGTTCTTCATCACTTACATTTACATTTTCTTTTTTAGCTATTTCATCGATAATAAACGTGAGTTTTACCCTTTCTTTTGCTTCGTCTTTGAATTTTTCCCTAAATTCTTTATATTTTTCAGGATTTTTTTGAAGTTCTTTAATTTCAGCCGGGCTGAGTTTGGCCGCTTCATTATTCACCATAACGTCGATTTCTTTTTCAACTATCCCCTCAGGAACGTCTATTTCATACTTTTTAACCAAACATTCGAGAATTTCATCTTTTTTAGAGGCAAAAACTTCCGCTTTTTTTCTGTTTTGAATATTTGTTCTTATATAATTTTTAAGTTTTTCAACATCGGCATTTTCATCACCAAGATATTTTTTAGCAAGTTCGTCATTTATTTCGGCAGGTATTTTTTCCTGAATTTCTTGAAGCGTTACTTCAAATTCGGCTTCTTTACCCGCAATTTCTTTTGCTCCGTAATTTTCAGGGAAAGTTACTTTTATTTTTTTACTCTCTCCCACTTTCATACCTTCAACCTGCTCTTCAAATCCCGGAATAAAACTTCCACTTCCAATTTCCAAAGGATACGCTTCACCGCTTCCTTTTTCCATCTCTTTACCGTCAATATAACCTTTAAAATCGATTACGGCTATATCGCCCTTTTCCACGCTTTCTTTATTTGAAACTTTTGTTGTAGCTTCGGCTTTTGATATGGCTTCGAGTTCTTTATTTATTTCATCTTCACTAACTTCCGACATTTCAACATCCGGAACACACTCTTTATATTCATCGCCTATGTTTATTTCCGGTTTTGTGTAAACTTTAATCTCGACATAAATTTCTTCTTCTTTTTTATCAAATTGGACAACTTCTGGCTCACCCAAAATTTCGTTAACTCCAAGCTGTTTAATTCCTTCGTCAAGCGCTTCTTTTACAGCATCGCTTATCGCTTCTCTTTCAATATCTTCGGCATATAATTTTTTAACGGCCTTTACTTTTCTTTCAAGTGCTTTGGGTTTGAGTTTTCCTTTTCTAAATCCGGGGATATTCGCATCTTTTGCAATTTTTTTTGCAACTTTGTTTTTTTTGCTTTCCAAATCTTGATTTTTTATATTAGCTTTGATTATACTATTAGCAGAATCAATTTTTTCAACTTTGACCATTAATAATTCCTTTTTTAAAGGGTATAATACCAAAAAATTTAAAGGATAACAATGAGTGTCGATTTAAAAAAAATAGAACTTGCCACAAAAATGATACTTGAAGCCATAAAAGAAAATCCTGAAAGGGAAGGTTTAATAAAAACTCCTCAAAGGGTTGCAAAATCTTTTGAAGAAATCTGCGGCGGATATTTTCAAAATCCAAAAGAAATACTAAACGACGCACTTTTTGAGAGCACAAACAATGAAATGGTCGTTGTAAGAGATATTGAATTTTATTCATTATGCGAACATCATATTCTGCCGTTTTTCGGAAGAGTTCATGTAGCGTATATTCCTGATAAAAAAGTGGTGGGTCTTAGCAAGATCCCTCGAATGGTAAATATTTTTGCAAAAAGACTTCAAATTCAAGAACAGCTAACCGAACAAATTGCCGATGCGATAATGGATATAGTCCAACCAAAAGGAGTAGGAGTGGTAATACATGCAAGACATATGTGTATGGAAATGAGAGGCGTAAAAAGCAAATATTCATATACGTCAACTTCGGCACTTAGAGGAATTTTCCTTGAAGAAAAAACAAGAGAAGAATTTTTTAATATTATAAACGTCCCTATTCAAAATCATTTCTGATGGCACTAAAAAACTTAAAACACAAAATTAAAAACCGAAAACTCTCAAAACCGTTCGGTTTTGTCAAAAAAATAACGCCTATTAATATTATAGGGGATAAACTCAATGTTTCCATAGGAGATTTGGTTAAAATCAAATCCGAAACAAACGAAATTTTGGGAATGGTAACGGCCGTTACGCAAAACGATTTTATTATAACCCCTTTTTCCTTTACGGAAGGAATTAAAATAAACGACAAAATTTACCTGGATGAAAGCGGAATGCAAATACCTGTGGGAGATGAACTATTGGGAAGGGTTGTAGATCCTTTTATGAGAGCGATTGACGGTAAAGGTGAAATTAATTTTAAAACAAAATATCCTATTATGAAAAAACCCATCTCCCCCCTTAAAAGAGGTATTATTAATAAACCTTTTGCAACAGGAGTTAAATCTATTGACGCTCTTTTAACCGCAGGAATCGGACAAAAACTCGGTATTTTCGCCGGAAGCGGAGTAGGAAAATCGACATTAATGGGAATGATTGTCAAAGGTAGCAAGGCTGATGTCAAGGTAATAGCCCTTATTGGTGAAAGGGGAAGGGAAATTCCGGAATTTATAGAACAAAATTTAGGGGGTGATTTGACAAATACAGTTATTGTAGCCGCTACAAGCGACGATTCGGCCTTAATGAGAAAATACGGTGCTTTTGCGGCAATGAGCGTGGCCGAATATTTTAAAGATCAAAATAAAAACGTGCTTTTTATAATGGATAGTATTACACGTTTTGCAATGGCACAAAGGGAAATAGGCTTAGCGCTCGGAGAGCCTCCTACAAGCAAAGGCTATCCTCCAAGTTCGATTATGATTCTTCCTCAATTAATGGAAAGAGCCGGAAAAGAAGAAGGAAAAGGATCGATTACCGCATTTTTTACCGTTTTGGTTGAAGGAGACGACACATCGGCCGATCCAATCGCAGATCAAGCCAGAAGTATTCTTGATGGACATATTATTCTCGATAGAGAAATGACGGATATGGGAATTTACCCTCCGATAAATATCCTCAAATCAGCCAGCAGGGTTTTATCCAATGTTGTAGATAAAGAGCATCTTAAAAAAATAATAAAATTCAAACGCCTTTATGCACTTTTAAAAGAAAATGAAGTCTTACTCCGAATCGGAGCATATCAAAAAGGATCTGACAAAGAACTCGACGAAGCGGTAGATAAAAAAGAGACAATGGAAAATTTTCTTAAACAAAACCCGAATGAAATTTATTCTTTTGAAGAAATAAAAGATATGCTATTTAAGATAGTATAAAAACATTTTGGCACTGACTAAATAAGCTTTTATCAACATAATAACTAAAGATAAAATATAACAGCTTCGTGCTTCATTTTTCCTTAGGCAACACTCAAATTTTGCTAAAAATTGCTAATGGCAAGCGCCTCTTCGGGGTAGTGCAATTTTTTTAACACAAAATTTTCGTTAAATTCCGCAACGCTGTTATATTTTTACTTTTTCATTATTTAGTCAATGCCAACATTAAAACACCTTGACAAGAAAAATTTTTTTGCTTATAATTTCAATCCACAAATAAACGGAGTGTAGCGCAGTTTGGTTAGCGCACCTGGTTTGGGACCAGGGGGTCGGGGGTTCGAGTCCCTCCACTCCGACCATTTACACCACTATAAGTGAAGAGCTTGCCTGAGCTTCTCACTTGTGGTGGGTGTAGCTCAGGTGGTTAGAGCACCAGGTTGTGGCCCTGGGGGTCGCCGGTTCGAGTCCGGTCATCCACCCCATTGCTCTATCCAGTTTGGCGTCCGTAGCTCAACTGGATAGAGCAACGGACTTCGGATCCGTAGGTTGTAGGTTCGAGTCCTACCGGACGCGCCAAGCTAAAAGCTCTTTAATAAGCGCCCTTAGCTCAGCTGGATAGAGCAACGGCCTTCTAAGCCGTAGGCCGCAGGTTCGAGTCCTGCAGGGCGTACCATTTTTATCATAAATTTCTCCTAATTTGCGGGAGTGGCGGAATTGGCAGACGCACCAGACTTAGGATCTGGCGCCGCAAGGCGTGGAGGTTCAAGTCCTCTCTCCCGCACCA
>JALVTJ010000033.1 GCA_027036005.1 Nautiliaceae bacterium | reverse complement strand
ATTCACCGGTATTCGGAATATTGATTCTAAAATGTTTTAGATGCTCTATATTGTCTTTGTTTTTGTCTTTAAAAATTATCTCTACAATTCCTTCATTATCAAATGTTTTATCAAATTCGGCTTCACCAAAAAAACCTCTCAAAACATTATATAAATACCCATCTGTAATACCAAGTTTTTGACCATAAGCATTTACTTTGATTTTAAATTCATAAGCACCAAGCTCCGCATCATTGTATATGTTATAAACACCTTTTATTTTTTTCATATTTTTTTCCAATAACTTCAAAGCCCATAATGTCTCTTTTGTATTTTTTCCGGCAATACCAATCACAATATCGCTTTTTACTATTCCCGCTTGCGGAACAATAACATTAAGCTCTTTAAGCCCCGGTATTTTTAATTTGTTTAATTTTTCTCTTATCATTAAAGCAACTTCTTTTGCACTGTGCACTCTTTTTTGATCTTTGATTTTAATAGGCTCGAATATGGGAGCGATATATTTGTTATAAAAATCCGTTGGTTTTTTATCATACAAATCTACAAATATATGAAAATAATTCTCTCCTCTGTTTACATCTCCTTTGTTATTCATTTTCATACCCACAATTGTAGTAAACCCCTCTACATCCTTTCCTAAAAATTTTCTTAAAGTTTTTTCTATTGGCTTAACAGCCTTGGCACTTTTTTCAATGGTAAAATTAGATTCGAACTTCCCGTTTACATAAATTTGTGAAGCGTCAAAATTGGGAAAAAGTTGGAATTTAGAATGTTTAAAGCCTTCAAATGTTAAAAACGGAACAATTATCAAAAAAAATACAAGCACTAAATATCTGAATTTAAAAAAGAAAAAAAGTCCATTTCTATATAATCTTTGAAAATTTTCCCAAAAAATTTCTTTTGAATTTTTAACAACCTTTAATGTCTCTTTTGAGTGCAAAGGCAAAAAAGTAAAAGCTTCGAAAAGTGAGCTTAAAATCAAAATAGTTATCATAATAGGCAAAATTTTCATAAAAACGCCTATTTCACCCTTTATAAGAAGCATTGGCAAAAAAGCCAAAACGGTAGTCATTGAAGATGCCATCACAGGCCAAAAAACTTCCTCTGTCCCATCAATTGCCGCAGTGATTTTATCTTTGCCCATTTCAAGATGCCGATAAATATTTTCCCCGACAACAATAGCTTCGTCCACAATCATACCAAGTGCTATAAGAGCGCCCAGCATAGAAAGTAAATTTAAAGAAAGATTAAAATAATCCAAAGATATCAAAGCAATTGCAAAAGATGTAGGAATTCCTATCGTTACGACAAAAGATATTCTCCAATTCAAGAATATCCACATTACACTAAATACCAAAATCAAACCGAAAATAATATTACTCACAACCGTATTAAATCTATTCCTTACCCATTTGCTTGTATCCGTTGAAATACCGAAAATCACATCAGGATGTTTTTTGTGATAATTTTTTAAAATTTCTCTTATTTTTTTACTAAGAGCAATCGAATCACCGTATTCACCTTTGTCTATTTGAAGCATAATATTGGGAATTCCGTCATATTTACCTATTTGCGAAGGAGTAGCGTAAGCTCTTTTTATTGTCGCTATATCTTTGAGTCTTATAATTTTATTACCTATTTTAATAATCATATTTTGAAAATCTTTTACATTTTTCGGATAAAAAGAGACAAAATAATGATGTTTACCCTCAATCTTTCCAATAGGAAAAATAATATTGAGATTCGAAAGAGTATTTATGAGTTGATTTTTATCAAGTCCCAACGCTTCAATTTTATTATCATCCAAAACAAAATAGATATTTTTATCACTTTTACCCCTAATTGAAATATTGCTTAAATCCTTTAAATTCGAAAGTCTTTTTTTTATTTTCTCAGCTATATTTAAAAGTTCGTCTTTATTTAATTTATTGCTTGCAATCGAAACAAACATTAAAGGAAACGATTTTTTAACAATCGTAACAGTAGGCTCGTCCATATCGCTTGGCAAATCTTTTCTTAAATCCGCAATTACATTTTTAAAATCATTTACAAGTTCAATTTTGTTACTACCAGGTTTTAAATTAACAGTTATTGCAAAATTTCCATTGCTAATAACACTTTCAATCGAAGAGACTTCCTCATAGTTTTTAATATCATCTTCAATTTTACTTACAGCCATTTTATTTAACGTTTCAGGTGAAGCTCCTGGATAAAATCCTTGAATTAATATTTTATCAAGCGTCGCAGGAGGGAAAAGCTCTTTTGGGACATTTTTATAAGCAATTATTGAAAGAATAATAATTACAACAAATAAAGTATGTGTAAAAGCAGAATGTTTTATAAAAAATTCTATATATTTTTTCATATTGCCCTTTTTAAAGGGAATTTTATCAAAAACTGTCCATATTAAGTCTGTTTTTAAATTTTATTTTTTCTATTTTAGAAAGAAGCAAAGAGTTTTCGGCTTTGAGAGAATAAAATTCGTTAAGTTTTTTATTAATCATAACACTATCAAGATAAATATGAGATGCAATATAAATTTTCGGCAAAAGAAGAGCAAAAGCAAAGCTCATTACCAAAATCAAATTTTTAATAATCGATATGGAAATTGATTGGGTTTCAATTTTTGAAACCACTTCTTCTAATAGAATATTTTTTTCATCCATTTTCCACCTTTGTAAATTTAAACCCTCTTAATTTAGCGCTTCTACTTCTTGGGTTGGTTTTTATTTCCTCTTTTGAAGCGGTTATCGGTTTTTTGGTTAATATTGCGCCTTTTTCATTATTGCCGCCGCATTCGCATCTTATCGCTTCTTTTGGACAGATACATTTTTTAGCCCAGTCTCTAAACCGGTTTTTTACAATCCTATCTTCTAAGGAATGGAAAGTAATTATACCAATAATTGTGCCGTTCTTAGCAATTTTTTCAGCATTGTTTAACAAATTTTCAAGCTCTTTCAATTCGTTATTCACTTCAATTCTTATAGCCTGAAAAATTCTTGCTAAATTTTTATTATCTTTCATTCCGGCTTTGGATAAAATATCGGTCAATTCTTTGTTTGATTTAATGGGTCTATTTCTAATAATTATATCGGCAATTTTTTTGTATCTTCTCTCTTCGGCATATTTTTTGAAAATTTCTTCCAATTGGTTTTTATCATAAAAATTCACAACATCCTCGGCACTGAATTTTTGGTTTTTATTCATTCTCATATCAAGAGATTCGGCATCAAAAGTAAATCCTCTTTCTTTGTTATCAAGCTGATAACTGCTAACTCCTATATCAGCAAGTATCCCGCTTATTTTCAAACCGGATATTTCTTCTAAGGCTTCGCTTGCTCTTTTATTAATAAATTCAACCCTTTTAGCATATTTTGAGAGTCTTTGTTTTGCAAATTCCAAAGCCTCTTTATCTTGGTCTATGCCGATAAGTTTTATATCTGGAAATTTTTTCAAAATAGCCTCGCTATGTCCTCCGAATCCAAGCGTGCAATCAATAAAATAACCTTTATCGTTCATATTGTTTTTAAATAAATCAATTGTTTCGTTAAGCAAAACGGGAATATGAGGAATATTATTTTTCATTTTGAACTTTTCACTTTTTATTTTTTAGTATAATTGTATCAAAAAAGGTTTTTTTTGGTAGCAAAAACGATAATTGACGAATTTTTACTTATTACGAAAATTTTATTTGAAAAAAATTTTTTAAATATGGGACTTGGTAGTATTTCATTAAAATTAAACAACGACCAAATGCTTATTAACAAAAAAAACAGACATATAAATGAAAACGATTTTTACAAAAGCGTTCATATTTTAAAAAAAGACTTGGCATGGGAAGAGATGAGCGAAGATATAAAAATACATTCCAAAATTTACGAAACAATATCCTCTACAAAAGCGATTGCAAATATCTTTCCGCTTAATACTATTACTTTTTCACTTGAACATTACAATCTATTAAAACCGATTGATTTCATAGGCAAAGAAAACATAAAACAGATAAAAATCATCGATATTACCAATAAAACGGAATGGAATGAAAACAAGGAATTCATAATCGCCAAAAACTTAATGGAAAGCGAAATTCTAATAGTGAAAGGTTACGGTGTTTTTATAAAAGCCAGAGATGTCAGAGAAATTTTGAAAAAAGCGGTAATACTTGAAAACAGCGCCACTATTCTTTTAAATTCACAACAACATTAAGGAGAAAAATGTATCTGATATATGAAAAAGATTCTCTTGGAAGAAGCATATTCGAAATTGTTTTTAAAAATACTGGAAGCGTTTTTAATAAAGACGGTGTTGCCAATATGACGGCTTATATGCTGAATAAAAGAGGGACACTTAAAGAAAAAGAAAAATTTTATTCGTCTCTTGAAGAAAAAGCACTAAATTTAAATGTTGCCGTAAATAGAGAATTTACGACTATTTCCGCTGTGTTTTTAAATGAAAAATTAAATTTTGCAATAAAAAAAATAACCGAATTGCTTGCCACTCCGAATCTAACCGAAGAAGCGTTGGAAAAATCTAAAAAAGAAATCTTGGCAAAAAAAGAAAATTTAAAAAACAATTATGATTACATAGCTTCTTCAAATCTTTTTAAGGCTATGTTTAAAAACACTCCTTTAATGTATCCTATTATTGGTGAGAACATAGAAAAAATAACACTCGAAGATATTAAAAATCATTTTAATTTTTATTCAAAAGAAAACGCCGTTTTTATAAACGGAGGTAAAAAAATAGAAATAGCCCCTTTTATAGAAATATTAAACGACAACGCTCCTAAAAACGATATGTTTTTTCATGCTAAAAAGGAAAATATCACAGATTATCATAATGTTGAGCAGAGTTATATATATTTCGGCGCAAATTACAAAACAACCAATGACAAACTGTATCTCGCAAAAATAGCAACTTTCATTCTCGGAGCCGGAGGATTTGGAAGCAGATTAATGGAAGAAATCAGAGTTAAAAAAGGCTATGCCTATTCGGCATATGCAAGTAACGATTTTCATAAAACCTATTCGATATTAAAAGGCTATCTCCAAACAAAACTTGAAAATACAAACAATGCAATAAAACTGGTAAAAAATATTATCGAAAATTTTTACGAAAAAGGAATAAACGAAGAGGAACTTAACGGAGCAAAACAATTTTTAATAGGAAGCGAACCGTTAAGAAACGAAACACTATCCCAAAGGCTTCTAAAAAAATTCAAAGAATATTATTTTGAACTTAAAGAAGGATATTATGATAAAGAACTGGAACTTATCGAAAAAACATCTCTTAGTGAAATTAATTCCTTTTTAAAAGAAAATCCTATAAAAAATTTATCATTTTCGATTGTAACAAATGAAAACACAAAACGCTAAAAAACTCGGAATATCAAACCCTATCGAACTTGCACTAATAAAACCCAAAGAGTGGGAAGATAATAATATTTACCCTTTTATAACTGGAAAACCTCAGGCTTTTGAATCGGAAATATTAAATATAAATCACTCTAATAAAGTTACAAGAGTTAAAATGTATCTTAAAAATATCAATATGATAATATGGGGTGTTTTTTTTGTTTTTAAGAAATGGCATATGGCGACATTCAAAAAGGGTAATATTTTATATATAAGAGGCGAAATTAAAAATAATCAAATTATTCAGCCAAAACCCATAACGCAAATAAACGGAATAATCCCGATATATTCGTCCAAAATAAACCGAAAAAGCTTAAAAAATCTTATTAAAAAATATCTAACACCTGAAAATCTTTCAATTCTTCCCAAAAACATAGCCGAGACTTTATATTATATGCACTTTCCGAGAAATTACGAAGATATTGATGAAAAAAAGATAACACATGCGCTTAAATGGGCGGAAATTTTCAATTATCTTTATAAACTCAGACACAAAAAAAAGAGTTTCCCCTCATATAAAATAGAAAAAACCCCCGATGAATTTATTAAATCGCTTCCATTTAAACTTACAAACGACCAGTTAAAAGTTATTAAAGAAATTCAAAACGATATTTCAAGGCCTATTCAATCAAGAAGAGTGGTAATAGGAGATGTCGGAAGCGGTAAAACGATTGTAATGCTTGCAATAGCATATATGGCCGAAAAATCGATAATAATGTGCCCTACTTCCATTTTAGCGGAGCAGATTTACGAAGAAGCGAATAAATACCTAAAAAGTGAAAAGTTAAAAGTGAAAAATGAAAAATTTAAGATAGTATTAGTTACACAAAAAAGCAAATTCACTCAAAAAGAGCTGCAAGAAGCAAATTTACTCATAGGAACGCACGCACTTTTGTATCAGGATTTACCAGAAGTTAAAGCAATTATGGTTGACGAACAGCACAGATTCGGAACTAACCAAAGGGCATTGCTTGAAAAACTTGTAAGAAAAAACGAAAAAAGACCCCATTTTTTCCAATTCAGCGCAACTCCTATTCCAAGAACACAGGCTTTGATTCTAAGCAGTTTTGTAAATGTAAGTTTAATTAAAGAGCTGCCTTTTAAAAAAAATATCGATACAAAAATAATCTCAAAAGAAAATTTTAAAGATTTAATAAATCATATAAACCTTGAAATCAATCAAGGTAATCAGGTAATCATTGTATATCCGCTTGTGGAAGAATCTCAAAATTTTGATTATCAAAGCATAGAAGAAGGCAAACATTTCTGGATTAAATATTTTGAGGGAGTATATGTTACACACGGTAAAGATAAAAACAAAGAAGAGATATTGAAAGAATTTCGCCAAAAAGGAAAAATTCTAATCACCACAACCGTTATAGAAGTCGGAATTTCACTCCCAAAACTCACTACTATCGTAATTGTAGGAGCCGAGAGATTAGGACTTGCAACCCTCCATCAGCTTAGAGGAAGGGTCGGTAGATACGGACAAAAAGGTTATTGCTTTTTATATACCAACGATAAAAATAACAAACGCTTAATTGAATTCGCCAAAATACTCGACGGATTTAAAATAGCCGAGCTTGATTTGAAATTCAGAAAAGCGGGCGATTTGCTTGACGGAAAAAATCAAAGCGGTGAAAAATTTCA